>CAYVPZ010000585.1:0-3638 GCA_964453955.1 uncultured Solibacteraceae bacterium
CGTCGGCGACAACGTCATGTATTTCGAGACCGGGCAGGGCAGCGCGCTTTCCGCCGGCGCGCATCACGGCGTGGACCAGCAGACTCTCGAAGCGCGGGCCTACGGCGTCGCCCGGCAATTCCATCCCATGCTGGTGAATACGGTGGTGGGCTTCATCGGGCCGGAGTACCTTTACGACGGCAAGCAGATTGTGCGGGCCGGCCTCGAAGACCACTTCTGCGGAAAACTGCTGGGCCTGCCCATGGGCTGCGACGTCTGCTATACCAACCATGCCGAGGCCGATCAGGACGACATGGATGTGCTGCTGACGCTGCTGGGCAACGCCGGCGTCAATTACGTGATGGGCGTGCCCGGCGCCGACGATGTGATGCTCAACTACCAGAGCACCTCCTTCCACGACGCGCTCTATTTGCGCGCGCAGCTTGGGCTGCGGCCCGCGCCGGAGTTTGAAGAGTGGCTGGCGGCCGCGCAACCCGAGCTGCCGCGGATGATGGCATTACTCGAATGAAGGGTCTCCGCGATTTCACCATGGCGCGCGTTGCACTGGAGCGTTCGGGCGCGGCGCTGGCCACCGCCGAGGTGCTCGCCTTCCAGTTGGCGCACGCCATGGCGCGCGACGCGGTGCATCATCCGCTCGACCGGGTGAGCCTGCAGCAGGAGTGTTCCGCCCGGTCCTGGCCGCTGCTGGCGTTGCGCAGCCGGGCCGCCGGGCGTGCGGTCTACCTGCGGCGTCCGGACCTGGGGCGGCGCCTCGACGAGCGGTCGCGAGAGGCGCTCGCGGCGCACGCGGGGAATGCCCCGTGCGACCTCGCGGTGGCGATTGTCGATGGCCTCTCCGCCCTCGCGGTCCATCGCCATGCATTGCGGCTGCTCGATCTGCTTGTGCCGCGGTTCGACCAGGCCGGCTGGTCGAGGGCCGATCTGGTGCTGGTGGAGCAGGGGCGCGTGGCCATTGGCGACGAGATTGGCCAGGATCTCGGCGCCAGCATGGTGCTGGTGCTGATTGGCGAGCGTCCCGGGCTCAGCTCTCCCGACAGCCTGGGTGCGTACCTGACCTGGAACCCGGCGCTGGGGCGCACCGATGCCGAACGGAATTGCGTCTCGAATATTCGCCCGGAGGGACTCGGCTACGTCGCGGCCGCCGAGCGTATCTTCGCGCTCGCCAGCGAGGCGAGGCGGCGGCGCCTGACCGGGGTCGCGCTCAAAGAGGATCGTGCCGCGCCGGGGGACGGGCTGCTCGAATAGCGCGTCACGGATACACCAATAGCGCGATCTCCACCAGGCCTCGTGGTGAGGTTACGCCGCGGTCTGCTCGAAGGCCGGCCGCAGGCGGCTCTGCGGGATGCCCCGCTTCAACGCCGCTTCTTCCGTGCAAATCCAGAAGGTCGGCCACCACTTCTCCTGCTTGTTGTATGGCGCCCGATACTGGTAGAAATCTCGCGCAAGGCGTTTGACCTGGGGCTGCGGGCGGTTCTCGTAGCCAAGGAACATGGCTTCGGTCAGCGCGTTTTCGTAGCTCTCAAACGGCCCGTCGATGTAGTCCTTCCAATTGATGATGTGCCACACTGTCTGGCTCCTGTAACCATTTTCGCGGATGAGACCAATTTAGTCCAGCAATGTACCCGCTTCAGTGAGAAATTTCCGCCGGCAGGGACGCCAAACTACTAATGTACAATGACTTACAGTTTTTTGTCCAGCCTGCACCCGGAGTGCCCGCCTGACTCCCGCGGACCCCCTTCCAGAGAGACGCGTTCGTAACGGTGACGTACCGGGACTTTAGAACCCCGTCTGGTATTGACCTTAGAACTGAAGTTCAATACAGTTAATTTGACGTGACGGACCAACGCAAAGCTATCCGATTCGATCTAAAGCTCCCGCTGGAGCTGATCCGCACGGGCGCCGCCCCGGAACCCCGCATTGCGGAGACCCGGAACATGAGTTCCAACGGTGTTCTGTTCATTGCGGATGTGGCCGTGCCGGTTGGCGAGAGCATCGAGTATTTCATCACGTTGCCGGTGGGACAGGCGCAACGGCAGGTGCGGCTTCGCTGCGTGGGCAAGGTGGTTCGGCACGACGGCAGCAACGGCATGGCCGCCACGCTGGAACGCTACGAGTTCGTGCGCAACTAAGCGCGCCCCGCTGGGACGGGCTCCGGTTCCCCGGCCACGTCTTCATCGAAAAAAAGATCATCCTCGGCGATGGCGGCAGGCAGCGCCGGGCCGGGTATGGTGAAGTAGAACGTCGCTCCCCGGCCGGGCGCGGACTCCGCCCAGATGCGGCCACCGTGCCGCTCCACAATGCGCCGGCTGATGGCCAAACCGATTCCCGTGCCCGGGCACTTGCCGGCATGGAGACGCTGGAACACGCCGAATATCCTCTCGGCATGCTCCATCTCGAAACCGATGCCGTTGTCGGCCACGGCGAACCGCCACTCCTCGCCCTGGCGCTCGGCGGAGACGGCGATCAGCGGCGTCTCGCCGTCGTGCCGGTACTTCAGGGCGTTGCCGATCAGGTTCTGAAATACCTGCCGCAGCGGGCCTTCCCATGCCAGCAGAACCGGCATCGGACCCACTGAAATCCGCTCGCCGGCGGACCGGATTTCGAGCGCCAGCGAATCGATCGCCTCGTTGACGAGCAGGTGGCAATCGATGGCCGATAGCGGGCGGCCGCCCTGACCGGCGCGGCTGAATTCGAGCAATCCGCTGAGCATGTCGTTCATGCGCTGCACGCTGGCCGTTACCACGCCCATGAATCCCCGGCTCTGCTCGTCGATCTGGCTCCTGCAGCGGCGCTCGATCAGATCGACGTAACAGGAGACCATCCGCAGCGGCTCCCGCAGGTCGTGCGAAACGCTGTACGCATAGGCCTGCAGATCGGCATTCGACCTCTCCAGCTCCTTCACCAGGCGCTCTTCGCGCTCCCTCTGCTGGCAGCGCATCCTCGCGTTGCCAATCTCCCGCTCCACCGCCGCCGCCAGACGAGTCAGGTTGTTCTTCAGCAGGTAATCGTGCGCGCCCAGGCGCATGGTTTCCACCCCGACATCCTCGCCCACGGCGCCCGAAACGACGATGAAGGGAATATCCTGACCGGTTTCGCGCAGGACCTCGAGCGCCGCCGGTGCGTCAAACCGCGGCAACCGGTAATCGGCGATAATCACATCCCAGACGCGCTCCGCCAGCGCCCGCCGCATTGCGGCTGCGTTTTCGACGCGCTCCCGGTGGATATCGTAGCCCGCCCGGGCGAGGATGCGAACGAGCAGTTCCGCGTCCGCCTCGGAATCCTCAACTTGCAGAAGACGCAACGGTTTATTCATCACGGCCTTTCACCAAAGGATGCACCGGCTTCTCCCCTTGCGGGGCGGAACTCGCTGAGTTGCCGCATTAAGGTAGCTGTGAAGATTGTGCTCTATGGGGTGAAGGTGCCGCGCGCGGAGAGAATATCTCACTTGGGACACGCGGCGGAATCGCCGCGTGTCCTTACTTAACTTACCGCGCGGCGGTGGCCACCTGCGAACCCTCGCGCAGGGCCTCGACTTTGTCCGCGGCCTCCCACGAGAATGTGTCTTCGGTGCGGCCAAAATGGCCAAACGCGGCGGTGCTCCGGAAAATCGGCCGGCGCAGCCGCAGGTGGTCGATGAT
>CAYVPZ010000586.1:0-3635 GCA_964453955.1 uncultured Solibacteraceae bacterium
GCATCCCCAGCGACAGGCCCATGTTGGCCAGGATTTCCTTGATTTCGTTGAGCGATTTGCGGCCGAAATTCTTGGTGCGCAGCATTTCCGCTTCGGTTTTCTGCACCAGATCGCCGATGGTTTGAATGTTGGCGTTCTTCAGGCAGTTGTAGGAACGGACGCTGAGCTCCAGCTCTTCCACCGAGCGGTTCAGCACCTCGTTCATCTGATTCATGGCCCGCTCGGCCGGTTCCTCGGCGGTCTCCGGCAGCTCTTCGAAGTTGATGAAGATGGCCATGTGATCCTTGAGGAGTTTGGCCGCCTGGCCCACCGAATCCTGCGGCGAGATGGCGCCGTTGGTCCAGACTTCGAGCGTGAGCTTGTCGTAGTCGGTCATCTGGCCCAGACGGGCCGCTTCCACCGAGAAATTCACCTTGCGCACGGGCGAGTGAACCGAATCGATGGGGATGTAGCCGAGCGGCAGATCTTCGTCGTAATTGCGGTCGGCGGCCACGTAGCCGCGTCCGCTCTTCAGGCGCATCTCGATGTGCAGGCGGCCGCCCTCGCCAATGGTGGCGACGTGCATGTTGCGGTCGAGCACCTCGACGTCCTGGTCGGTCTCGATCTGGCCGCTGAGCACTTCGCCGTTCTGGTCGATGGTGAGGCGCGCGGTGCGCGTCCCTTCGCCAAACATCTTGAATGGAACCTGCTTGAGGTTGAGGATGATGTCGGTGGCGTCCTCGGCCACGCCCGGGATGGGGCTGAACTCATGCGCCACCAGGCCATTGCCGCCCTCGATGCGCACGGCGGTGATGGCCGCGCCCTCGATGGAGCTGAGCAAAACGCGGCGGAGGCCCGTTCCAATGGTGGACCCGAATCCGCGCTCGAACGGCTGCGCCGTGAACATGCCGTAACGCTCGGTGAGCGATTCGGTGTTTGCTACCAGTCTCTTTGGCTTCTGAAAACCTTTAAACATACTTGATTCCCGGACTCCACCGGCTGCCCTTGTGAAAATGGTTCAAACGCGGCTCATTACTTGGAATACAATTCCACGATGAGCTGCTCATTAAGCTGGATCTGCACCAGCTCTTCCCGGCGCGGCATGCTGAGAACGCGCCCTCTCAAAGCCTCGCGATCCGTTTCGATCCAGTTCGGTGATGGCGCATGCGCCGTGGCGTCGCGCGCGCTCAGGATAGTGGGATTCTCGCGGCTCTTCTCGCGAACTTCGACAAGATCCCCGATCTTCACCACGAACGACGGAATGTTCACCTTGCGCCCGTTCACCTGAATGTGGCCGTGACGGACAATTTGGCGCGACTGGGCGCGGCTGGTGCCGAGTCCCATGCGATAGATGACGTTGTCGAGCCGGCGCTCCAACAGGTTCAACATATTGTCGCCGGTGACGCCCTTGGTTCGGGCGGCCTTCTCGAACAGATTGCGGAACTGGCCTTCCAGAATGCCGTAGTAACGCCGCGCTTTTTGTTTCTCGCGAAGCTGGAGGCCGTATCCGACGATTTTGGGCCGGCGGTCTTTGCCGTGCTGCCCCGGAGCGAAGTTGCGCTTTTCGATGGCGCACTTCTCCGTGTGGCAGCGTTCGCCCTTGAGGAAAAGCTTCATGCCCTCTCTGCGGCAAAGCCGGCAGACCGGGCCGTTATAACGAGCCATTCAGTTACCTTCTCCTGACGATAAGGTGCAGTTTACGGTGGACCCCACCTTCTTCCTGCTTCACTACAAAATTAGCCACCGATGGACACGGCCAGGCGAATTCGCGCCAAACGGGGGGAGCGGCCCAAAAAGGGGGACAGACTACTGCGTACGTATTTGATGGCTGAAACCATATCAGTTAGTCTGTCCCCGTTTTTTGGCCGCTCCGCGTTCATTCGTGGCCCAATCCGTTACACGCGGCGGCGCTTGGGCGGCCGGCAGCCGTTGTGCGGGATGGGAGTGACGTCCCGGATGCCGCGCACATCGATGCCCGCCGTGGAAAGCGCCCGCACCGCCGATTCGCGCCCGGCGCCCGGCCCGGCCACCCGGACCTCCACCACGCGCATGCCTACTTCCTTCGCTTTGTTGGCGGCCGTCAGCGACGCCTGCTGGGCGGCGAACGGCGTCCCCTTGCGCGAACCGCGGAACCCGAGCGATCCGGAACTCGACCACGCAATCACGTTGCCGGTTTGATCGGTAAAGGTGATGATGGTGTTGTTGAACGACGCCTGCACGTGCACGATCCCCACCGGGATGCTCTTCTTCTCGCGCTTCTTGAACGTCTTCTTCTTGCCAGCCGTCTTCTGTGGAGCTTTCGCCATTTCGCCGGGTTCCCCTTACGTCTTTCCTTACGTCTTGGACGTCGCCTTCTTCTTGTTGGCCACGGTTCCGCGCCGCGGTCCCTTGCGGGTGCGCGCGTTGGTGTGCGTGCGCTGGCCGCGCACGGGCAGGCCGCGGCGATGGCGCAACCCGCGGTAGGAGCCCATCTCGATGAGGCGCTTCACGTTCAGCGAGAGTTCCTTGCGCAGATCGCCTTCGATGGCCCCTTCGTTTTCGATGAGCGTACGCAGACGGTTGACCTCGTCCTCGGTCAGGTCGGCGACCTTCTTCTCCGCATCCACGGAGGCCCGGTAGAGCAGCGACAGCGCGCGAGTGCGCCCGATGCCGTAAATGTAGGTCAGGCCGATCGCGGCCCGCTTCTTGTTTGGCAGATCAACACCAGCAATACGCGCCATATAATCTCTTCCTTATCCCTGCCGCTGCTTGTGCTTGGGATTCACGCAGGTCACCCGCACCACACCGTAGCGGTGGATGATCTTGCATTTATCGCACATTTTCTTGACGGAAGCCCGAACTTTCATCTGATCGCCTTTACTTCAAAAGTTTCGTAATTCGTCCGCGGGTCCGGTCGTGCGGCGAGATTTCCACCTGCACCCGGTCCCCCGGCCGCACCCTCACAAAATTCAGCTTCGAGGCATCCGCCGCGTGCGCCAGCACCATATCCTGGTTGGCCAGCTTCACGCGGACGACCGCGCTCGGAAGCAACTCCACCACCTCGGCTTCGACGATCACGGGCGCGTCAGAACCCACGGCCCGTTCGCCGTCACCGCTATGCAGTGCTCGAAGTGGGCCGAGTAGGACCCGTCCTTCGTCACGGCCGTAAACTTGTCGCCCTTCACCCGGCTCTCCGGCCGCCCCGAGTTGACCATGGGCTCGACTGCCAGCACCATGCCCTCCTTCAGGCGCGGATTGGGATTCCGCCGGTCCACGAAATTCGGAATCTGCGGCTCCTCGTGGAGGCTGGTTCCGATTCCGTGACCCACAAACTCGCGAACGATGGAGAAGCCGTTCTCCTCGACATGCTTTTGCACGGTTCCCGATACGTCCAGCAACCGCGCGCCTTCCCGCACCACGCCGATGGCGCGTTCGAGCGACTCTTTCGTAACCTGCAGGAGACGCTTCGTCTCTTCGCTGACCTCGCCCACCGGGACGGTAATGGCCGAATCGCCATAGTAGCCGTCCAACTGCACGCCCGTGTCGATGGAGACGATGTCGCCCCGCTTCAACTTTCGTTTCGACGAAGGCATGCCATGCACAATCTCATCGTTCACCGAGGTGCACAGGACAAACGGAAACTTCGCCCCGGCCGCCGGCACATAGTAGCCTTTGAA
>CAYVPZ010000587.1:0-3151 GCA_964453955.1 uncultured Solibacteraceae bacterium
TGGAGGCCAGCGGCTGTGTTGCCCCAGTGGGATACGTGGTGATGTAGTTCACCGGCGCCGCTCCGGGCGGCACCACGGTGAAGTTCAGTGAGTACGCCTGGGCAGTGGAAGGCACGCTACAGGTGCTGGACAACACATTGAAGCTGCGTGTCTGACCCGCGCTCAGCGACGGTGGCCCCAGCGAACCATAGCTAAAGTAGCGCGTATCGGCAATCCGGCAGGGCGTCAGTGGATAGAAGGCCAGCGCAGCGCTGTCGCTCGCGGCGGGCACGAAGTAGCCGTCGATGTCCAGAATGACATCGGTGGTATTGCTGGCGTACACGCTCACCGCACCATCTGTCCCCGCCGGAATGATGGCCGCGTTGGCCTTGATGCGTCCGTCCACCGAATTCAGCGTCGAAACCAGAGGCTGCGTCTCTCCGCCAGGCCAGACGGTCAGGTAATCCAGTGGGCCCTTAGGCACCACGGTCACGTTCAGCGAGTAGGCGGCTGCGGTGGTGGGAACGCTGCAACTGCTGCTGGGAACGGTGAAACTACGGGTTGCTCCGCCCACCAGTGAAGGCGAGCCGAAAGCGCCGTTGGAGTAGCGCGTGTCCGCAACGCGGCAAGGTGTCATGGCTATGAAACGCAGTGGGTTCGGCGTGACATCGAAACCTTCCTCCACCAGCGGGGCAGCGGCGTAATCGGCGTCGCCTTCCTGCGTCACCTGAATGAGACAACTACCGACGGCGACCAACATCACGGTGCTGCCCGACATTGTGCAGACGGCCGGAGTAGCGGAAGCGAAGCTTACGGCAAGGCCCGACGTCGCGCTCGCGCTCGCGCTAATCGAGAATGGAGCAGTCCCGAACGGCTGGGTCGCCAGCGGCCCTGGAATGGTGATGGTCTGGCTCTCCGGCGTCACCTGGAAGCTCTGGTTTACCGGCATGGCAACGGGGTAGGCGGTGTCGCCTGCCTGGGTCGCCTGGACCGTACACTGGCCGCCGGCGATCATGGTCACCTGCGCACCGGAAACGGTGCAGACCAATGGCGTTTGCGAATTGAAGCTCACCGGCAAGCCCGAGGAAGCGGTTGCGCTCACGTTGAACGGCACGCTGCCGTACGTCTGGTTCCCAAGGATCCCGAAGGTGATGGTCTGGCTGGTCGGTGTCACCGCTAGGATCTTCGCGAAGAATCCGGGGTTGGACCCGGGCGAAGTCTGGTAGGCATTGGCCAGCGGGACGTTCCCTCCGCCTGCGTTATAGCCGGCGAAGTAGATATTCATGTTCGAGTCCACCGCGATGCCCGTCGGAAAAACATTCGATCCATTCCCACTCCCGAAGAATGTTCCGAACAGCACCTGCTTTCCATCGTTACTCAGCTCCGCAACCACCGCCTGGCCGCCGGCGTAGGTCTCCAGGGTGTTCTTGAGCGGCAGGTCACCGGATGCGTTCGCACTGTCGGCGATGTAGACGTCGTTATTCGCGTCCAGGGCGATGGCCGGTGAGCCAGAGCCAATCTGGCCGCTGGCCGACGGCGAGCCATAAAAAGTGGACCACAAAAGACCTCCCGTTTGGCTAAGCTTGGTCACAAATGCAGTCGCTCCGCAGAAGCCGTTGTGCACGGCACAAGTGGTTTGCAATACTCCCGATGTGGTGGGGAAGTTGGTGTACTGGTCTGTTCCAGCAACATATACGTTCCCCGCAGCGTCGGCTGCCAGCGCGGTAACATTTGATTTGAACTCGGACCCGCCAGCGGATGTCCCGTTCAAATAGGTGGCGAAGACCAGCGACGCGGCGCCTGACTGAGTGGGGTCGAACTCGGCCACCCAGCCGTTGGTCGCGCAGTGGGGTCCGCCGGGCTGCGCTGGGCACGTGCCGCTCAGAGCACCTGAACTGGTGGGGATCCCGTCCTGACCGGAGCCGCCGATAAAGATCTTCCCGTCGTTCACCGCCAACGCCTGGCCATAGGTGTTAGTGGTCAGGGAGCCGAAAAAAGTCGAATACAACAACGACTTTCCACCCGGACCGAGTTCGGTGACGAAGGCGAATACGCCCCCGCGCGGACCAGTGGTTTGATAGGCAGACGAGGTGGTGGGATAGGGGAACTGTCCGGTCTCCGAATATGGTCCACCGGTGGTCGCGGACGTTCCCGTGAAATACACATCCCCCGTTGCGTCGAGCGCGATTGCGGCTGGAGTCTCCGCCTGCGAGCCGCCAAAGAACGTGCCGTACAGGATGTCCGTCCCCGTTGGATTGAGCTGGACAATGAACAGGGACGGGGCGCCAAAAATGTATTCACCGCCGCCGTTGTAAGCGGCACACGTGGAAGTCGTAGACTGATTCTTCGCGCCGACATTGCTTGTTTCCGGTGAGCAGTAGAGTTGATACGCATCGGCCGTTACGGGGAAATTGTTCGAATATGTTTGGCCCAGGACCCAGGCGTCGTCGCCGGAGTCGACCGCGATGGACTGACCGTACTCATTCCCGCTGCCACCTGCGCTGTACGCGCTGCCCCCCACGCCGTACCCTTTGCCGCTGCCGCCCAAGTACGTGGAGTAGATCAGGAATTGACCGTCGGCGCTGATTTTCGCGACAAAGGCCGTAGAGTTCTCTGGATAATCGCCGCATTTGGTTTTCAGGGCCTGGGTTTCCGGGCAGGTTGGTTGAACGCTCCCGGGCGTGGTCGGGTAGTCGAGCGCACCTGTTTCTCCCGTGACGTAGATCTCGCCGAATGCGTTGACCGTCATGCCGAGGATTTCCGAAATCGCCGTGGAGCCACCGAGATAGCTGGAGTAGGCGAGCACCGGGTCGATCACCAGCTCGTGGGTACGGTCATACGCGCCGACTTCGAAGCCGACTTCCTTGTTGGCGGCGATCGTGAATTTTCCGTTCACCGGCTGGCGGACTCCCTGCACCTGCTGGTACAACACCGGCTTGCGGAAGCGGATTTCGTTGGGGCTGTTGTCGGTGGCGACCGCCAGGACCAGATCGCCGGATGCGTCCACCACTGGTGTGGCGCCGGCGAATCGCAAACGAATCCTGGACGTATCAGCCTGGGGAGCGACCACGAAATCGTATTCCAGGCGGCCCTGCGTCCCGTAGTAGATCAGATCGACGCCCGGATAGACACCGGTATACCGCACCTTGCGCCAGGTCTCCAGGTTCCGTTT
>CAYVPZ010000587.1:3161-3621 GCA_964453955.1 uncultured Solibacteraceae bacterium
GATAGTTGGAGTGTCCGGGCAGCGCATCCTCGCCGGATGCCGTAGCGTTCTGCCTGGCGCCTGCCAGATTCATGAACAAAGCGGTTGAGGAGGCATCGCCGGGCTTGCCCGCCGCCAGTTCGAGGGTTGCCCGATCACCCGCGAGGAAAAGCGTGAAGCCCTCGCCGCGAGAGAGAAACTGCACCCGAGCGTCGGCCTGGCCCCGGTTGGGTTCAAAGCTGAGCGGCAGCTTCCCGTAACTATTCGATATTGCCGCTGCCTGCGGGGAGTTTGGGGGAACGGTCCGGGTCTGCGCTTGGGCGCCAGTAATGGACAGCCCGGCCAGCGCGCAAAGAACCACTCCTGAGGGCATCCGGTTCGGACGCCTCGCCATTGATGTTGATGTCCTGCGGACCTGCAAAGACATTGAGAATCTCGTTCTGGAAATCACGTTCGGGCTGTTGCCGTTCATCGCGCTCCT
>CAYVPZ010000588.1:0-3609 GCA_964453955.1 uncultured Solibacteraceae bacterium
CATCTTCTCCTCGCCCAGCGTTTCCGCCCAGTGTCTGGCAAACGAGAACGCCGGGGCCAGCAGCACCACTCTTTCCACCTCCGGGCGGCGAGCGGCGTACAGCGCGGCGAGGTACCCGCCGAGGCTGGACCCGATCAGCACCACCGGTTTCCCGCGGCAGGCGCGGAACACGACGTTGAGCTGCCCGGTAATGGTGAGCTCCTCGAAGCGGTCTTCGGCCAGATCGGGGATCTCCACCTCAAAGCCGCGGGCGCTCAACAGATCGCGAAAATAGCCGGCCTTGCGCGACGCCGGCCCGCTGGCGAATCCGTGCAGGTAGACGACACGGCTCATGGCGCGTCGCGAACGGGCTTCCAGTCCGCGTACTGGGCGCGGTCGTCGCCGTGCATCGCGCCGTTCACGAACCGCCGATGCACCAGCGAGGCCGGCAGGATGATGCCGTGCGCCACCTCCGCGTAGTCCACCTCGGCTTCGTCGCGTACCTCGCTTTTGTCCTTGCGCGTGGCCACCACGGTGATGCGCGCGGGCGCCCCGTCGGACTGCCGCAGGCTGAGCGTTCCGGCCAGCGGAATGGGTTTGTTCTGGTCGAGGTGCAGGCCGGGCGATCCGGCCTGCTGGGAGTACTGGAAGACGCTGACGCGCTGGGCGCCAATGAGGTCGGGACCTTTGAGCGTGAAGGTGTACCGGTCGATGGAGCGGCGGGTGAACAGCATTACGAGCTGGCCGAAGTCGAAGGGCGCGTCGCCGATGGTGGCGTTCTGGAAGTCTTCCACCAGCTTGTGTTTGGAGTCGTCGTCGCGGGCCAGCAGCAGCCGGCGGAAGTCGTCCGCGGAGGGCGCGCCGGAGACCGGCTTTCCGTCCACGGAGACGATCTGGCGCAGTTCGTGGATGGCCTCGGAGTTGGACCCGTAGGAGGAGAAGCCATACCAGGAGACAATTTCGCGGGCGGCCATTTCCGACGAGCGCGGCGCGTCCGACGGCTCGCTGAAATGGAGGCCATGGCGCTGTTTCGGCTGGCTGGGGCCGCGCTGGCGCAGCGTCTCCCGGCAATACCAGTTGGGCGCGACGCCCCAGAACTGGCTGGCCTGATGGGTAAGCTGCTGAATCAGGGGAGGAAGCCCGGCGGGAGACGTCGGATCGGCGCCGCGCGCATTCCCGGCCAGCGCGAGAAACGCGCAGCAGAGGGGGATGGGCGGCCTGCGCATACCTCATTCTATCGGCGGAAGGCGCGCCTGAGCATAGACCGCTCCCTTACGTTCGCGGCCCTGTAACCGATTGCAAACATGCACAAGCGGTCCGTGAAGGCGCGCGCGCCAGTTGCGAAGGCACCGGGGATGCTGACAACATAGCAACGGAGCCGATAGTATAGAAGCTGTCAACATTCGTATTATCCGCAAACAGTTGAAATCGTATTGCCTGGCCGATAGAATCGGGAGTTTGCCAGAGAGAGGGAGGATTCATGTCAGTTGAGCAGAAGGTGAAGCAGATCATCGTGGAGCAATTGGGGGTTGACGAGAGCCAGGTGGACGCCACCGCTTCCTTTGTCGACGACCTCGGCGCGGACTCGCTGGATATCGTCGAACTGGTGATGGCGTTCGAGGAGGCGTTCGACATCGATATCCCCGACGAGGACGCCGAAAAGATCGCCACGGTGAAAGACGCCATCGATTACATCGACGCGAAGAAGAAGTCCTAGGCGGCACGGGGAATCGCTTGTCTCGCAGAGTTGTCGTCACAGGTGTCGGTCTGGTGAGCGCCATGGGCGTGGGCACGGAAGAAACGTGGCAGGGCATTCGCGAAGGCCGCAGCGGAATTCACACCATCACGCAATTCGACCCGGCGGCGTTCGCCTGCCGGATCGCGGGCGAGGTGAAGGGCTTCGAACCGGCGCGGTTCATCGAGCGCAAGGAGGTGAAGAAGCTGGGGCGTTTCATCCAGTTCGCCATCGCCGCCGCGGAATTCGCGATGGAGGGGGCGCGGCTGAAGATCCAGCCGGAGTGGGCCGAGCGGGCCGGCGTGTACATTGGCAGCGGCATCGGCGGGTTCGAGATCATCGAGCGCGAGCACAAGATCCTGCTGGAGAAAGGGCCGGGGCGCATCTCGCCGTTTTTCATTCCGGCCACCATCATCAATCTGGCGTCGGGGAACGTCTCCATTCGCGCCGGAGCGAAAGGGCCGAACTCGGCCACCGCGACGGCCTGCACCAGCAGCGCGCACGCCATTGGAGATTCTTACCGGATCATCCAGCGCGGCGAGGCCGAGATCATGATTTCGGGCGGCGCCGAAGCGGCTATAACGCCCATGGGGATTGGCGGGTTCGCGGCCATGCGGGCGCTTTCGCAGCGCAACGACGAGCCCGAGCGCGCCTCCCGCCCCTGGGACGCGCAACGCGACGGCTTCGTGGTGGGCGAGGGCTCCGGGATCGTGATTCTGGAGGAGCTGGAATTCGCCCGGCGGCGCGGCGCGCCCATTCTGGCGGAGATCGTGGGGTACGGGATGAGCGGCGATGCCTACCATATCACCAGCCCGTCGGAAGACGGCGACGGGGCGTTCCGGGTGATGCGGGCCGCGGTGAAGGACGCGGGCATCGAACCGCGGCGGATCGATTACATCAACGCGCACGGCACCTCCACCGAGGTGGGCGACAAGATCGAGACCATCGCCATCAAGCGCTGCTTCTGCGAACACGCGTACAAGCTGGCGGTGAGTTCCACCAAGTCGATGACCGGGCATCTGCTGGGCGGCGCGGGCGGTCTGGAGGCGGGCATTACGGTGCTGGCGCTGCGCGACCAGCTGGCCCCTCCCACCATCAACTACGAGTTCCCCGATCCCGAGTGCGATCTGGACTACGTGCCCAACCAGGCCCGGCCGATGAAGATCGAATACGCGCTGTCGAATTCGTTCGGGTTTGGCGGGACGAACGGCAGCCTGGTGTTTAGAAAGTTTGGGGAGTAAAGGGAGTAAAGGGAGTAAAGGGAGTAGATGGAGTAGAGGGAGTGCGTTGACGGACCAGGCTGTGTCTACTCCCCTTACTCCCTTTACTCCCTTTATTCCCTTTGCCTATGAAGATCATCGTCTGCATAAAGCAGGTCCCTGCTCGCGATGCGCAGTTGCGGGTGGACGCGAGCGGCCGCTGGATCGAGGAGACCGATCTCGCCTTCGAAATCAACGAGCCGGACGCGTACGCGCTGGAGGAAGCTCTGCAACTGCGCGAGAAGCACGGCGGCGAAGTGGTGGTGGTGTGCGCCGGGCCGCCGCGCGCCGCGCAGACCATTCGCGAGGCCCTGGCCAAGGGCGCGGACCGGGCCATCCACATCGAGCTGGAGACGTCGGCGCGCTACGACACGCTGGCCATGGCGCGGCTGCTGGGTGAGGCGGCCGGCGCCGAACAGCCCGACCTGATGGTCACCGGCCTGCAATCCGACGACCTCGGCTACGGGCAGACGGGCGTGGTGCTGGCGGAGGTGCTGGGGCTGCCGCACGCGACCATCGTCATGGCCGTGGAGAAGACCGAGGGCGGAATTCGCGTGCGGCGGGAGCTGGAAGACGGCTGGTTCCAGCACGTGGAGATGCCGCTGCCGGCGCTGCTCACCATTCAATCGGGCATCA
>CAYVPZ010000589.1:0-3605 GCA_964453955.1 uncultured Solibacteraceae bacterium
AACTCACGCGTGGTGAAATTCTCGCGCGACGGCAAATACCTGATGGAATGGGGCAGGCGCGGCAAGGGCCCGGGCGAATTCGACACGCCCCACGTAGCGGTGATCGACTCACACCAGAATGTCTATGTAAGCGACCGCGAGAACAACCGCATCCAGATTTTCGATTCCGACGGCAGATTCCTCCGGCAGTGGACTCATCTGGGGGCCACGCAGGGGATGGACATCTCACCGAAAGACGAGTTGTGGATCATCACCCACCGGAACCGGGAGGAGAACCTTGCCTACGACACGCTGGCGGGGCGGATCATGCACGTCGATGTCGAGTCGGGTGCGATTCTCGGTTCCATGGAGAGTCCGGGGCATTGGCTGGCGCTGGGCCGCAACGGCGATATCTTCATCGCCAGCCTGACAGGCAACGTTTTTCGGTGGTACCAAGGATGGGTTGAGGGTGCGCGCGAGGAAGCGCCCGGCGTGGTGAAGTAGCGAAAAGGGGGATGTCAACGATGAGAAGATCATCAGGGGGATGGGCAATCGGTTCGCTTTGGGCCGTCGCGCTGGTCGGCATCCTGGCGGCGGCACAACAGACGGGCCAGGGGCAGAGCGCCATGAAACCGAAACTGTATAACACGGCCAAACAGAAGCTGCTTGACGGCAAGCAGGTATTCAGCTTCACCCAATCGACGATGGACATCAAGGGCTACTGCGAGGCGGCCCGGCATTACGATTACACCTGGTTCGAAATGCAGCACAGCACGCTTGAGTTCAGGGACATAGAGGCGATGATCGCGGCGTGCCCCCACGTTGCCGCTACTCCCATGATCCGCCTGCCAGATGCGCAGGAATGGCATATCCAGCACGCTACCGACATCGGCGCGCTGGGCGTTATCGTCCCCACGGTCGACGACGTGGATCGTGCTCGAGAGGGCGCTAAGTGGGCGCGGTATCCTCCGCGCGGAAGGCGAAGCACGGGGCAGGGCCAGGCGCCCTCTATTTGGGGTCTCGACCGCGAGAACTACCATCAGACCATCGATGACAACATGCTGGTGGTGATCATGATCGAGACGCCGACCGGCGTTGCCAACGCCTTCGATATCGCCTCGGTGCCGGGTGTCGATGTGATTATCGTCGGGAACAACGATCTGAGCTATTTTTCGGGATTCGCTCAGACCGACGAACGGTATCAGCAGTTGATCACGAAGATTCACGACGACACGCTGAGGGCGGGAAAGATCTTTGGCCAGGCCAACGCGAAGTATGCGACCGGGCATCCGCTGAGCAACGATGCCAGGTTCTTCCAGAACGGTCCATCGAACGACGGCTGGAAACCGCCCGCTCATGGCGGCAGCGGCGCCAACCCAAACGCGCCCCCGCCGGGAGAACGCTAGCCGTCCGGGACGCCGCCGCGCGGGTGCCGGGCCGCCCCACGCCGTTCAGTGGCTCGCCGACTGCGGTGGCCCAGTGCAGCGAGCAGCGCGGACTGCCGGACCAATCCGGGCGAAGCGCACGAGTTTATTTCCCTAAACCAGTCTGCCAGTTCGCCACTACCGTGAATGACTCCGGTCCGGTGGTCCCGGCCAGGGCGAGAAAACGCTTACCGTCGGCCGCGGAATCCCAGGGGTCGAAATAAATCCCCAACCGAAAGGCGAGGGGATGGGGTTTCCCAGCCCGGAACGCCGGGTTCGTCTCAATTTCCACAGCCATCACCGTTCCATCGAAACTCGCATAATAAAGCTCGCGGCCATCACTTCGCCAGCGTGGAGCGAGCGCGAGTCCGTTGGAGACTTGCCATTTTCCACCCGGCTCTACCTCCGTCTCGGCAGCGTTCATGGAGAATGAGCGCACGTAGATTTCGGGCTGGCCGGATTCAGTCGAGACATACGCCACCCAATGGCCGTCCGGAGAAAACTTACCAAGCCCCTCGCGCGGCCCCGTCCTGGGAAACGGGACCGGTTTCTTTTCGCCGGTCAGCGGGAGCACCCAGTCCGAGAGCTCGTATCATACAGCAGAAAGCGCCCGTCGCGCGACCAGCTTGTGGCGGACTTTTCCTCGCTGGACTTTAGCAGAACCTCGGCGTCTTTCACGCCGCTCGCATCCTTTTGATACAGGTCGTTGTTGGAGGTGTAAACGATTCGGCTGCCATCCGGAGACCAGACCGGATCCGTGTCTTTCGTCGAGCCAAACGTAAATCGCGTGCTTGCGCCGCGAACGAGATCGAGCAGCCAGATGTTTGCGCTCTCCCCGCTGCTCTTGCTCCAGGCCAGCCGCGTGCCATCCGGCGAGAGCGTGAAGCCGTTCGGATCGAAAGCTATGGATCGATAGTTCTCCGGCTCCCCGGCGGTCCCCAAAGCCTGGCCTTCCCGGCCGTACCAGGTGAGCTGCTGGGTCTGCGTTGTCGATTTATGGAACACCAGGACGTCGTTGCTCGAAGCTGAAAAGGGACCGTAGCCGTGGTAGCCGGTATCGGCCACCTGTTCCGCGATGGGCGTCGCCAGCCCGGTTAGCTCCAACCGGCGGTTGTCGAAACGCTGGGCCATCAGCGTACCTTCTCTCAGGAAGAGCAGGAAGCCGACGCCTGGGTCGGCCGAGGGCGCATACCAGGGCGAACACCCGCTGAAGACCAGTGGTTTCGAACTCTGTTGTTCCGGTTTCGCGTCCACGGAGCCAAGGTAAATCGCGCTTTTCGCCTCGTCAGTTGAAGCGCGTATGTACATGAAGTGGCGCCCGTCGGGCAGGAAAGAGGGACCGAAGTGGGCCCGTTCCTTGCGCGCGGGATCGTATGCAGTGATCTGGACCGGAACGCCGCCGGAGGCAGACACCCGGAAAAGGCCGCCCGGAATTGCGCCGAATACGATTACATCGTCCTTGTTCCACGCGCCCGCTCCCCAGCCACCGCTGAAGTCCGCGACGATTTCGGAGGGACCGCCAGTGACCTCGATCTTTCGGATTTTATTGTGATACGGATACGCGAGGAAGCGGCTGTCCGGTGACCAAATCGGCGTGCCGTTGTAATCCGTCAAATCGCGAAACTCCCCGGTGTCCATGAAATGGACCTTCAGCCGATCCCCTGCGGGAAAAACAAGTTTGCGGCCATCGGGCGAGAGAAAGGACCAAAAAGGATTAGCGGCTCCCGGAAGCTCAAGCTGAAATCGCAGCGGCGCCGCCGGAGCGGGGGCTTTTCGCGGAAGTGCAGAAACGCAACCGGACCCAGGCCCACTGCCAGCAAGCCAGCCACGCACCAGGCCAGCCTGGCTCCCTGCCACAGCCGCGAGGGAACCGCCTCGACTTTTTCCACCGGCGGCGCATCCCCCAGCGCGAACCAGGCGTCGCCGATGTCCCGCAGCCGCCGTCTGGGGTCCTTCTCCAGGCAGCGCCGAAGAAGACGCTGCGTTCCGGCGGGAACCCGCTCCCAATTCGGTTCCTTCGTGGCTACTTCGATAAGCGTGTCGGAGAATGTTTCCCCTTCGAAGAGCCGCTCTCCGGTCAGCATCTCGTACAGCACGACCCCGAAGGCCCAGATATCCGCCCGCTTGTCGACGGCCTTGCCGCGCGCCTGCTCCGGACTCATGTAGGCCGGCGTGCCCAGGATGGCACCCGCCTGCGTGGCC
>CAYVPZ010000590.1:0-562 GCA_964453955.1 uncultured Solibacteraceae bacterium
TCGCAGGCCGCTCAGCAGGGCTTCGCCGTCGAAAAGACTGAGCCCGTAGAAAGCGGCATCGGCGAAAGCCCCCCACACGAACTGCTGCATGGTGGCCTCGGCAGGGCCGGCCGGAGTGTCCCTTTCGGCGAGCGTGGCCTGCACGTGCCACAACTCCGCCTCCCACTCGCGGCGCCACTCCCGGCGCGCGCCACGGGGCACCAGCAGGCTGGCCGCGCGGATCAGCAACCGGTGTCTCTTCGAACGCTCCGGCATTCGCGTTACCCGTCCTCCCTTAGCAGCGCTTACTTCTTTTCCGCCGCCAGGTGCTGCAGCAGCGGATATCGCTGAATCGCCCTGGCCAGCGCCTGGTCCCCGAGCCCGGTGAGTCTATAATACTTCCGCGCGGGCCGCAGCTTGCGGACGGCCTCGCTTTCCTTTTCCCAATGCGATCGAATGAGCGCGGATTGCTCCAGCCGCCGCAGCGCCGGATACACCGTGCCGCTGGGCAGGCCGGTGGCCTCCATGATGTCGAAGCCATAGCGGTACCCGGCGCTCACCGTTTGCAGGATCAGCGCCGAGG
>CAYVPZ010000590.1:572-3585 GCA_964453955.1 uncultured Solibacteraceae bacterium
TCGGGTCGTCGCTCATGACGTCGCTACCACTGTATTTTACACAAAACCGGTTGTAGATGTCTACATAGGGTGGTACACTCGAATCGCCATGTTCGAGGTGCGCCACCTCACCAAGCGATACCGGCGGATTCCGGCCGTGGACGACGTCAGCTTCTGCATCCGGCCCGGCGAGGTGCTCGGCTATCTGGGTCCCAACGGCGCGGGGAAAAGCACCACCGTGAAGGTGCTCACCGGCCTCATTGAGGCTACCAGCGGCGACGTCCTTTTCCACGGCGCGGACGTGCGCAAAAACTGGCCTGAATTTCAGGCGCGGCTCGGCTATGTTCCCGAAGAGCCGCATCTCTATCCGCAGCTCACGGGCCGCGAGTACCTGCAACTGGTGGGACGGTTGCGGGGTCTGCGGCGTAGCGTGCTTGATCCGCGCATGGACGAAATGCTCCGGCTCTTCGCGCTGTGGCCGGACCGGCACTCGCCGCTCTCGTCGTATTCCAAGGGCATGCGCCAGAAGATCCTGCTGTCGGCGGCGCTGCTGCACGATCCCGAGCTGCTCATCCTGGACGAACCGTTCTCCGGTCTGGACGTGAACACCGCGCTGGTGCTGCGCCGGCTGATCCGCGCGCTGGCGGAACAAGGCCGCATGATCCTGTACAGCTCGCACGTGCTGGAGGTGGTGGAGAAGATCTGCACGTCGGTGGTGATTCTGCGCAAGGGAAAGGTGGCCGCCGCCGATCGCGTGGAGCGCCTGCGCGATCTTATGGACCAGCCCTCGCTCGAAGGCGTGTTCGCGCAGTTGACCCAGCAGGAGGATCCGGATCGCGTGGTGGGAGAGATCCTCGCCGCCATGAAAGGCTGAGCGGTGAAGAAGCTCAAAACGCGCCTGCGCGGCTGGATGGAAGAGACGCATTCCCGCGGCTTCGAGCTGCGCCGTCATTTCTTTCTGCGCTTCTTCGACAGCGATTTCGTCACCACGCCCGGACAGTGGAGGGTTGTCGCGGGCGGCGCGCTGGCGCTGGTGTTGTCGCTGAGCATCCTCTACGCCCAGGCGTACTATCACAAATACCTGTTCCTGAACCGGCTGCCCACCTCCGCCCCGTATGAGACGGCGGTTGTCGCCGACGTTCTTTTCCTGATCGCGCTGGCCATGTCTCTGATGGGGCTCTTCACCACGCTGCTCTGGCCGTCCTTGTTTCCCGGTCTGCGGGACTATCTGGCTCTGGCCGGCCTGCCCGTGCGGATGCGCCAGGTCTTCGTCGCGCGATTTAGCGCCCTGCTCTCTTTTGCCGCCCTGTTCGTAGTTGCCATCAATCTGCTTCCCAGCATCGTGGTGCCGCTCGACATGGCCGGCGATTACTACGGAATGGCCGCCCCCCGGCAGATACCCGCCATGTTCGTTTCCTGCTCGCTGGCCTCGTGGTTCGTGTTCTTCTCGCTGGCGGCCCTGCAGGGCGTGCTGCTGAATGTTCTCCCGGTGCGCTGGTTCCCGCGGGTGTCGCTGGCGGTGCAGGGCGGGCTGCTGGCCATCCTGTTGTGCGCGTTTCCGCTGGTGATTTCCATCCCGGATCTCCAGCCTTTCATGAGACTGCGGCCGGCGTGGGCGGTGTGGGCGCCTCCGCTCTGGTTTCTGGGGCTCGATCAGATCATGGTGGGGAACCGGGAACCGTTGGCGGTGCGGCTGGCCTGGTGGAGCGTGGCCGGCTCCGGCAGCGCGGCGGCTCTCGCCGTATTCACCTACCTGTGGAGTTACCGGAGGCACCGGGTGCGGCTGCTGGAGTCGCCGACAGTGGAGAGCGCGCCCGAGCGGGCATACCTGGAGAACCTGTCCGATCGCCTGGTGCGCGATCCGCGCGAACTCGCCGTATTCGCCTTCATCGCGAAGATACTGGGCCGCAGCCGCCAGCATCGCCTGGTGCTCACCGCGTTCGCCGCCATCGCCCTCGCGCTCATCGTGGAGAGCTTCATGAGCCTGGCCGTGGGGAGCGGTTTCCGCGGATTCACTTCGCGGACTCCCGGCTTGCGCCAGGCGGTGATCGCGGCGCCGCTGGCGTTGTCGCTGTTCGTGCTGGCCGGCTACCGCTATTTATTCCGGCTGCCCGTGGAACTGCCCGCCAACTGGATCTTCCGCGTGAACGAGCCGGGCCACCGGCTGGCCTTTCTGGATGGCGTGGAACGGTTCCTGCTCTATGGAGCGGTGGCGCCGGTGGCGCTGCTCACGCTGCCGCTGGAAGTGCGCTTTCTGGGCCTGCGCGCCGGATTGATCGCCGCCGGGCTGTGTTTGGCGCCGTCCCTGATTCTGATGGAGCTGCTGCTCGCGCAGTTCGACCGTATTCCCTTCACCTCTTCGTACCTGCCCGGCCAGCGCCCGCTTGTCGAAACGGTGGTCCGCTATGCCATCGCCGTGGCCCTGTACGTTTCGGTGTTGAGCGTCATTGTCAACTGGTGTCTGGGGAGCACAGGAGGCACGCTGGCGCTGGCCGCCGCGTTGCTGGTGTTGTGGTGGCGTGTTCGCCGCGGCCGGCGCGAACTGCGCCAGATCGGACAGATCGAATTCGAGGAGTTGCCCGAGCCCGCGGTCCTCACGCTCAGCATCGACCGCGACTGACCCACCGGTCAGGTGCCGCTGCCATCCGCAACCGTGAGTACCACTTTCCCCCGCGCGTGTCCTTCTTCGAGATAACGGACAGCGTCGGCCGCGCCGCTGAAAGGGTAACGCCGATCGATGACCGGTACGACTTTCCCTGCGGCCAGCAGATCTCTCAGCAGAACCAGATCCTTCTTGTTCAGCCGGGCCATGAATGTACACGTCTTCCGGTTCCCCATCAGTGATAGCAGCGGTTCCAGCAGCAGGCCGAGGATCCCAACCGGGATCGTCGCGATCACGATCAGCCACGCCAGGCGCTCGGTCGGCGTCTCGATGCGCCGCTTGCCGAGCGTCGCGAAGAAGGCGCGGACGATCGCGACCCAGTCGCGCCAGAAGTAGATCAGGAGGCCGACCGCGCTGCCGACGTGCAGCATC
>CAYVPZ010000591.1:0-3585 GCA_964453955.1 uncultured Solibacteraceae bacterium
GCCCCGCGCCAGCGCGGCGCTGGAACCGGACTTCCGTGCCATCGCCCATGCCGCCTTCACCCTGGCGCACGATCGCGTGGGCGCGCTCATCGTCATCGTGCGCGACGATCCCATCTCGGAAATTGTCGAGGATGGCGTCTCCGTGGGCGCAGAGATCTCGCAGCCCCTGCTCGAGGCGCTTTTCCAGAAGACATCGTCCGTGCACGATGGAGCGGTGTTGATTGAATCCGGCCGGATCTCCCGGGTGAACGTGATTCTGCCCTTGTCGCATCGCCCCGACGTGCCGCAGCAGTTCGGGACGCGCCACCGCGCCGCCATGGGCATCGCCGAACGCTCCGACGCGGTGGTCATTGTCTCCTCCGAGGAGCGGGGCGAAGTTACGCTGATGCGCGGGCGCTCCTGGCGGACGGTCCCCGGCGCTCCCGAGCTGTTGGAGCAGTTGCGGCGACTACGCGGCGAGGAGCAACTCAGCTCGAGCCAGCGCGTGTGGCGGTTGCTGACTGACAACCTGCGCCTGAAGCTGGCTGCCGCCGGACTCAGCATCCTCGTCTCCGCGCTGTCGCTGTTCAGCGGAGGCAACACCATCCGGACGGTCACCGTCGGCGTCGATCTGGTGAACCTGCCCCGCGGTCTCGATGCCACCGACTACCCGCGCACGCTGCAAGTCTCACTGCGCGGCCGCTCCTGGTTCATGGACGCCACGAATCCGGACGATGCCCGTTTCGATCTGCGCAACGCGCATGAAGGAACGATGACCCTCCATCCCACCGACCAGGAACTGGGCCTGCCGCCCGGCGTCCATCTGGATGGCGTGGTGCCCGCGGTGGTGTCCGTGCATATCCGCAAGCGATAATACGTGCACTTTGTACCGTGCGCCAGGCTCGAATCGTGGCGGCCCGGCCGTTAAACGCTTCACCATCAACGCATGCGGAACGGCCTCGCACGTGCTCTGCTGATGAGGCGAAGGAGTGTATACCCTTGTACAGAATCGAACACCTCACCTCATTCCTGGTTGGCCTTGGAATTGGCGCTGCCGGAGCCTTACTGCTGGCCCCCGAATCCGGCATCAGGACCCGCAGGCGCATTGTGAGACTTGCCTCCAGCACGGGCGAAACATTGCGGGAGCAGGCCGAAGAACTCGGCTTCGCGGCAAAAAACGCCACGGACAAAGTCGTGGATCAGGTGGTTGACCGATCCGGGGAAGTTGCCCATCGCATGGGCAAGACCATGGAAGAGGGAGGAAAGCGCCTGCAGCAAGCATAATGAGATTCATATTCCTGATTCTGTTTGTCGTGCTGCTGGCCATCTGGCTGCTTGGATTCGTGGCCTTCCACGTCGCCGGAGGGCTGATCCACCTGCTCCTGATTGTGGCCGTGATTTTCCTGATTCTCCACGTCGTGTTCGGGCGGCGCTCCTGACGAAGTTCGACCTCGCGGCCTTACGCCGCGGTGAGCAGAATGGGCGCGCCCCGGGTGATCACGACGGTGTGCTCGTAATGGGCGGCGAGACTGCCGTCCGCGGTGCACACGGTCCATTTGTCGGCCTGCAGTTCGGCCGCGCCGCGTCCGGCGGCAATGATCGGCTCGATGGTAATCACCAGCCCCTCGGTGAGCTGGCTGTGGCAACGCGCGTCGTGGAAATTCGGCACGCTGGGCGGTTCGTGAATGGTGCGCCCCACGCCGTGGCCGCACAGCTCCCGCATCACGCTGAATCCCGCTCGAAGCACTTCGCTCTCCACCGAGCGGCCAATCTCGTACACGCGATTGCCCGCCTGCGCGACTTTGAGGGCCTCCCGGAACGACCGTTCCGCGCAACGGGCCAGCGCTTCCGCCACTGGCGAAACCTCGCCCACGCCCACGGTAACGGCGGCATCGGCCAGAAACCCATCTTTCTCCGCCGTGACGTCGAGCTTCACCAGGTCGCCTTCCCTAAGCATGCGGTTCCCGGGAATGCCGTGGATGGCTTCTTCATTCACGCTGATACAGGTGGCCCCGGGGAAGCTATATACCTTCGGCGGCGACGGTTCGGCGCCATGTCGAGCAAGCACGGCCGAGCCGATCCGATCGAGTTCCGCGGTGGTGATTCCCGGCCGGACTGCCTCCGACATTTCATCCAGAGTTGTTCTGACAATCCTCCCGATGACCCGCAGCTTGTTCAGCTCGGCCAGCCACCTGATGGACATCGTCTCCTCCTACGGCGTGAACCCCACCGCCCTCCACAGCGGAGTGGACTCGAACATCCTTCCCGCCGCCACCACGTAACGGACCGTCCTTATATTGTGGATATCGGCCAGCGGATCGGCGTCCAGCACAATCAGGTCGGCCCGCTTCCCCGGCTCCACCGAACCCATCTCGCGCTCGCGCTTCATCACCCGCGCGGGCACGGTGGTGGCCGTCTGAATGGCCTCCAGCGGGGTCATGCCGCCTTCCACGTACAGCTCCAGCTCGCGATACAGGCTGTAGCCGGGAACGGTCTGGTCGGTGCCGGCGATGATGGGGACGCCGGCCCGCCGCATGGCCGCGATCGCCGCCAGGCAACTCTTCAATGCCGCGGCGCGCGCGGGCGCCGTGGCGGGCGGCACGCCGCTGTGCTCCAGCGCATCGCGAAGCTCCGGCGCGACGTGCAGGATGCCCGGCTCGAAATCGGCCACCGGCGTGTTGTTCGCATGCCCCAGCCATTCGAACAGCGACATGGTGGGGCCAATCACCGTCTGATGCGAGCGGAAGAAAGCGATGCCCGCGCGCGCCGTCTCCGACTGGAGATCGATAGGCGGGAGCGGCCCGAAGCGCCTGGTCCCGGGAGCCAGCAGCGCCGGCTGGATGTACGACTCGAAATGTTCGATGCCATCCATGCCGTCCTCCACCCCCTGGAACGCGGTCATGCCGGTGGGCACGTGGCCGTATGCGGTGAGTCCGTGCCGGTGCGCCTCGTCGGTGATGGCCCTGAGCACGTCCGGCTTCAACGAGCTGTAGACCTTGATCTGGTCGAACCCGGCCTCGCGATATTTATTGACGAAGGCGCGCCCCGCGGCGGCGTTACCGGCGCGAATGAGCCCGATGGCCAAGGGCCCGTCACCGTCGATGATGCCGCCCAGCAACAGCTTCGGTCCGAGGCCGCGGCCCGAGTCGATGGCCGCGCGGGCGGCGGTGATGAAATCGAACTCGTTGCCGCAGTCGCGCACGGTGGTGATGCCGGCGGCCAGATAGAGCGGTCCCCATTCCACCTGCTCGAAATGGGCGTGCGTGTCCCAGAGACCCGGCAGCACGAACTTGCCGGTTGCGTCGAACTTCGCGGCGCCGATCGGGATCTTCACTTTCCCGCGCGGCCCCGCGGCGCGAATCCGTCCGCCATCCATCAGGATCACGGCGTCGTGCACGGGCGGCCGGCCGGTCCCGTCGATGAGCGTCGCGCCGGTGATGACCAGCACGCCGCCCTGGCTGTGGGTCATCCCGTTCGACAGGTCCGCCAGCGCCTGCATGTTGTCTTCCGCTGCGCGCCGGACAAAGAAGGCCAGACCATCCTCCCAGCCTTCGCGCACCGCTTCGAAGTGATCCATCTCGTCGTCGACAGCCACCGCGGCCACCA
>CAYVPZ010000592.1:0-3579 GCA_964453955.1 uncultured Solibacteraceae bacterium
AAGATCGACGAGTTGATCGCGCAGACTTACAAGGGCGACCACGAGAAGATGAAGCTGGCCGTTAATAACGTGGGTGTGGTGATCCAAAAGTTGCAAAAGGAGCTGCTGCATCTGACAGATGCCTCGAAGGACGGACAGCTCTCCGAGCGCGGCAAGCCGGAGCAGTTCCAGGGCGCTTACGCCGATATCGTGCGCGGCGTGAACGCCATGCTGGACGCCATACTGCTGCCCATCGGCGAAGGCAACCGCATTCTGGCGCAAATCTCCAGCGGCAAAATCGACGAGCTGATCGCCCAAACCTACAAAGGCGACCACGAGAAGATGAAGCAGGCCGTCAACAACGTGGGTGTGGTGCTCCAGTCCCTGCAGAAGGAACTGGCCCGCCTGACCGACGCTTCGCGGGAAGGAAAGCTGGCCGAGCGCGGCAACCACGATCAATTCCAGGGCGCCTACGCCAACATCGTGCGTGGCGTAAATGCCATTCTCGACGCCGTGATTACGCCGCTGAATGTCGCCGCCAACTACGTGGACCGCATCAGCAAGGGCGACCTGCCGCCGCAGATCACCGACACCTATCATGGCGACTTCAACACCATCAAGAACAACCTGAACACGCTCATCGTGGCCATGAACGACGTCACCCGCGCCGCCGAGGAGATCGCCCAGGGCAATCTGACGGTTACCGTCCGCGAGCGATCCGCTCAGGACAAGCTGATGCAGGCCCTGATCAGCATGGTGGGCGGTCTCATCCGCACGGTCACCGAAATCCGCGGCATTGCCGGCGAGGTAGCTTCGGCGAGCGGGGCCATCAGCACGGCCTCGGTGGAGGTGTCCAACGGCGCCAGCGCGCAGGCGGCGTCCGCCGAGGAGGCTTCTTCCTCCATGGAGGAAATGGTCTCCAACATAAAGCAGAACGCCGACAACGCGCAGCAAACCGAGCGGATCGCCAACAAATCGGCCAAGGACGCGCAGGAGAGCGGCAAGTCCGTGCTGGGGGCGGTGGCGGCCATGAAGGAAATCGCCAGCAAGATCTCCATCATCGAGGAGATTGCGCGGCAAACCAACCTGCTGGCCCTGAATGCGGCCATCGAAGCGGCCCGCGCGGGCGAGCACGGGAAAGGGTTCGCCGTGGTGGCCGCCGAGGTGCGCAAGCTGGCCGAGCGCAGCCAGAAGGCGGCCGGCGAGATCAACCAGCTCTCGGGCACCACGGTGCGAGCGTCGGAAAGAGCCGGAGAGATGCTCGAAAAACTCGTGCCGGACATTCAGAAAACGGCGGAACTGGTACAGGAGATCACCGCCGCCAGCAAGGAACAGGATACCGGCGCCGAGCAGATCAACAAGGCGCTGCAACAACTGGAAAAAGTCATCCAGCAGAACGCTTCCGCGGCCGAAGAGATGGCCTCCACCACCGAGGAACTCACCGGCCAGGCCGATCAACTTCTGGCCGCTCTCGGGTTCTTCCGCACGGGAGATGTGGGGCACGCCCCCGCCGCGCATTCCGCCGCTCCAAAGGCCGCCACCTCGGTCGGTAAGCTTCGCGAGGCGGTGGCCCATGCCGCCCCGCCTGCCGCGCCGAAGGCGGCGCGCAAATCGGGAGTCGCTCTGAAGATGAAAGAGGCGGGCGACTCGACGGATAAGGACTTCGAGCGCTACTAAGGAAGCCCCCATGAGCGTCACCGAAATCACTGAAACACGGCAGTACCTCACCTTCCGGCTGGGCGACGAGGTGTTCGCAACCGACGTCGCCAAGGTCCGGGAAGTGCTCGACTTCACGACCATTACCAAAATCCCGCGCACTCCGGATTTCATGAGCGGCGTGATCAACCTCCGGGGCAACGTGGTGCCGGTGGTCGATCTGCGGCTCTGTTTCGAAATGTCCAAGACGGAAAAAACGGTAAACACCTGCATCGTGGTGGTGGAGATGTTGTTGGATGGCGAGGCCAACGTGATCGGCGCGCTGGCCGACTCGGTGGAGGAGGTCATCGATCTGGAGCCGGACCAGATCCAGCCTCCACCCAGAATAGGCACCAGGATCCGCACCGATTTCATTAAGGGAATGGGCAAGCGCGACACGCAACTGATCATGATCCTGGATATCGACCGCGTTTTTTCCGTGGAGGAACTCTCGGCGTTCCGCGCCGCCGAGCAGAACCGGCCGCTGGCTGAAGTGACCGCATAATAATACCGGCCGAGCGCAGGCAAAAGCCTGCTCCACAAGGGCACATGAGTGGTTTCGAGTCCTTGCAGAGCAGGCCTTCGGCCTGCGGGAGCCCGCTGTAGTTCGCCCGGTTTCTGTCGATAAGTATCGCGATGCCGAACGAAAGTCTATCGGTTGCGGACTTCGACAGGCTCCGCTCCCTGATCTACAAGGAATCTGGTATCAGTCTGAGCCAGGAGAAGAAAACCATGCTGGAGGTGCGGCTCCGCCGCCGCCTCCACAGCCTTCATTTGTCCTCCTGTGCCGCATACTGCGACTACCTGTTCCGGTCCGGCGCCGAAGGCAAGGAGCTGGTCCATCTTATAGACGTCGTTACGACAAACAAGACCGACTTCTTTCGCGAGCCGGACCATTTCGAGCACCTCGCGGCGCGTGCGCTGCCGGATCTGGACGCGCGCAACGGCGCCGCCCGGAACTCGCTGGTCTGGAGCGCCGGTTGCTCGACGGGAGAGGAGCCCTACACGCTGGCGATGGTGCTCGCCGAGTATGCCCAGGGGCACTCCGGGTTTCGGTTCAGCGTATTGGCCACCGACATCAGCACCGCGGTGCTGGACAAAGCCCGCCTCGGCATTTTCAAGGCCGAGGTGGTAAGACCGATACCCCACAATCTCCGCAAAAAGTACCTGATGCGCAGCCGCGAGCCCGGTTCGGACCTGCTTCGCGTCGTCCCCGAGCTGCGCGCGAAGATCGAGTTCCGGCGTGTCAACTTCATGGACGCGGACCACGGGCTCTCCGAATCGCCGGAAATCATCTTCTGCCGAAACGTCATCATTTATTTCGACCGGCCCACGCAGATTCGGCTTCTTCAGAAGCTGGTCGGCCGGCTCGCGCCTGGCGGCTATTTCTTCGCCGGTCACTCCGAGTCGCTGCAAAACATGGACCTGCCCCTGGTCTCCGCGGGTCCGGCCATCTATAGGAAGTGCGCATGATGCCGGATCTGCCGGGAATCAGCGTCCAACCCGGGCAACTCTATCTGGCTCGCGATCCCATGATCCTGCAAACGATCCTCGGATCGTGCGTGGGGGTCACTTTCTGGAGCGAGCGGCTGGGCGCTGGCGCATTATGCCATGGCGTCCTGCCCAGGTGCCCCCGGGGGTCCGTCACCTCGGAGGGCCACCGCTACGTCGATTTCAGCATTCGCTACCTGGCCGGGCAGTTTGACGCGCTGGGGGCCCGGCGGCAGGACGTGGAGGTCAAGCTCTTCGGCGGCGCGGATGTGCTCCACGTCTCCGCGGCGAGGGCCAGCAAGGCAACCGTGGGCGCCCTGAATTGCCAGACCGCCCTGCAGGTCCTCGAAGAGGAGGGTTTCAGGGTGGCGGCATCCGATCTGGGTGGAACGCGGGGCCGCACCATCCAATTCC
>CAYVPZ010000593.1:0-3579 GCA_964453955.1 uncultured Solibacteraceae bacterium
CGCGCCTGGGGAGCCGAGGTGATTCGCGAGGAAGTGCGCGGCTACGGGCGCAGTTACAAACGAGGCTTCGCCAGCGCGCGCGGCGACATAATCGTGACCCTGGACGGGGACCACAGCTACCCGCCGGACGCCATTTCATATCTGCTGGAGGCGTTCCTGCATCTTGAGGTGGACTTCCTGAACGCGTCGCGTTTTCCGGTGCGCGATGCGCACGCCATGAGCCTCAAGCACCATTTCGGAAATCTGATTCTCTCGCTGGCCATGTCCATTCTATACTTCCGCTGGGTGCGGGATTCGCAGTCGGGCATGTGGGTATTCCGGCGGTCGATTCTCGAGCACATGGCGCTGGAAGCGGACGGCATGGCGTTCTCGGAGGAGATCAAGATCGAGGCGCTGCGCAACCGGGGAATTCGCTTTGCGGAGATCTCCATTCTGTACACGTCGCGACTGGGTGAGATCAAGCTTAACCCGTGGCGGGACGGTTTCTACAACCTGTGGTTTCTGGTGCGTAAGCGGTTTGCCCGGCGGCGATGAACATGACGACTGCCGTGATCCCCAACTGGAACCGGGCGGCTCTGCTTGAGACGGCGCTCGATTCTTTGCGCCGGCAAACGCGGCCGCCGGCGGAGATCATCGTGGTGGACAACGGCAGCATCGACAATTCGGTGGAGGTGGCGCGGGCGGCCGGGGCGCGAGTGATCGAGATGCACGCCAATGCGGGGTTTGCGCGCGCCGTCAACGCCGGCATCGAAGCGGCCACGGGCGAGTTCATCGCCATCGTCAACAACGACGTGGAGCTGGAGCCCGCCTGGCTGGAAACGCTGTGGGAGAGTCTCGGGGCAGGCGAATATGGCTTCGCCACCGGCAAATTGCTGGACGCCAACCGGGAGGGCATGATCGACGGCGCCTGGGACGAAGTCTCGCGGGGCGGCTCCCCCTGGCGTTGCGGGCACGACCGGCCGGACGCCGAGGTCTGGAACCGGGGCCGGCTCATCCGCTTCGCATCGTTCACCGCGACGCTGTTCCGAGCCAGCGTGTTCCAGCGCGTGGGTATGCTGGATGACAGTTACGGGTCGTACATGGAGGACGTGGATTTCGGCATCCGGTGTGCAATGAGCGGCGTGGAAGGCCTGTATGTCCCTGAAGCGTGGGGCCGGCACCGTGGCAGTGCGACATACGGCCAGTGGAGCTACGACACGGTCCGGCTGCTGGCGCGCAACCAGGTGGTTCTGATTGCCCGTAATTTCCCCGATGGTTGGCTGGTCCGGTACGGCTGGCCGATAATGGTGGCCCAGGTGCTCTGGGGAGCCTTGGCGGCGCGTCACGGACAGTTCCGTGCTTACGCCCGCGGCAAGGTGCAGGGCGCGAGGCTCTATCGGGCGCTCCGCCGGAACCGCCCGGTTTACGACGCGCGGACGTTCCACCGGATCATAGGGGAGGCCGAGGACGAGATCAAAGCGCTGCAGAAAGCGACCGGCTATGACCTGTTCTGGCGGCTGTATTTTGCGCTGACATGACCGGAGTAACTGCCGTTGCGGTCACGTATAACTCCGAAGAGGTAATTGGCTCCTGTCTGGAATCATGCCGCGAGTACCCGGCCATCGTAGTCGACAACGCATCGACGGACGGCACGCTGGCCGCGGCCCGGCGTTTTCCTCACGCGCGCGTGATCGCCAATGACACGAACCGGGGGTTTGCCGCAGCCGTCAACCAGGCGGTTCGCGAGAGCGAAGCCGATTTTATTCTTCTGCTCAACCCGGATGTAATCCTGCTTACTGACATTTCCCCGCTGGTGGCGAGCTGTGACGTCGAGGGCGTTGGCGCCAGCGCGGGTCAGCTTCTTGGAGAAGACGGACGGCCGCAAAAGGGGTTCGGGCTGCGGCGCTTTCCGACACCGCTGACACTCACCTTCGAGGTTCTCGGATTGAACCGGCTTTTTCCGTGGAACCCGGTCAACCGACGGTATCGTGAATTAGTTGGAAACCCTGGCGCCGCGGGGGAAGTCGATCAACCGGCAGGCGCGTTTCTGCTGTTTCGGAAACGGGTATGGGAGCGTCTGGGCGGGTTTGACGAGGCCTTCTATCCGATATGGTTCGAAGACGTGGACTTCTGTAAGCGCCTTCGTGAGGCGGGTTACAAGATCGTGTATAACCCCGCTGCGCTGGCCCGGCACCGGGGAGGGCATAGTGTGCGCGCCCTGCCGGGGGAGTGCCGAGAACTGTACTGGTATGTTAGCCTTCTAAGGTATGCATCGAAGCACTTCCGTGCGCTCGGATTCCGGTTGGTGAGCGCGGCGGTGGTGCCTGGCGCCATTCTGCGGGCGATCACCAGCCTCGTGGCCGGTGGTGGCGCGGCCATGGCGGCGACTTATTGCAGAGTTATTCGGTTTGCGGGCGGATGCCTGGTCTCGGGACGGTTTCCCGACCTTCCGGGGCCGCTCCGGCGCCAGATTGCAGCAGTATCGAGCCTGACAGGATCCGGACAAGTTACACCCAGCGCAAGGAACATTTAAGGATAGAAACGAGCTTCATGTCCTCCAACGATCGGGTGTCCGTCACGATAGTGACCTACAATAGCGGCCGCTTCATACGCCGCTGCCTCGAATCCGTGCTGGCCCAGAAGTACCCCAATAAAGAAATCATCGTCATCGACAACGCCTCCACCGACGGGACCACGGACATTCTGGAACAATTCGAAGACCGCTGTCAGATCGCTTACAACGACGAGAACATCGGCTTCGCCGCGGCGCAGAATCAGGCCATCGAGCTTTCCTCGGGCACGTGGGTGCTGACGCTGAATCCGGACGTTTTGCTGCTGCCGAACTTCATCCAGTCGCTGGTGGACGCGGGCAGTTACGACGACCGCGTGGGCGCGGTGTGCGGAAAACTGCTGGCCATTCTGGCGTCGTTCGACCTGCCCGAGCGGCCGCTGGTGGATTCCACCGGGATCTACTTCACGCCCATGCTGCGGCATCTGGACCGCGGCAGCCAGGAACTGGACAACGGGCACTACGTCAACTACGAGTACGTGTTTGGGGCCACCGCGGCCGCCGCGCTGTACCGGCGGTCCATGATCGACGACGTGGCCATTGGCGGCGAGTTCTTCGACAGCGACTTCTTCGTCTACCGCGAGGACGCCGACGTGGCCTGGCGCTCGCAGTTGATGGGCTGGAAGTGCATCTACACGCCGCACGCGCGCGGCTATCACGTGCGCAGCGTGCTGCCAGGCAAGCGCCGCGCCCTGCCGGCGGTGATCAACATGCATTCGGTGAAGAACCGGTTCCTGATGCGCATCAAGAACATGACCGGGCATCTGTACTGGAGGAACTGGCTCTCCATCACAACGCGGGACCTGATTGTGGTGGGCTGTTGCCTGCTGCGGGAACAGAGCTCGCTGCGGGCGCTGTTCTATATTGCGCGCAACTGGAGCCGGGTGATGGAAAAGCGGCGGGAGATCATGCGGCGCAAACGGGTGACGGACGAGTATATTGCCGGGTGGTTCAGCTACCGGCCGGTGAGCAAGCCGGCGCGGATCCGGTCTCTGGTGATGGCGCGGTCGAAGGCGGCGTTCCGGGGGTAA
>CAYVPZ010000594.1:0-1604 GCA_964453955.1 uncultured Solibacteraceae bacterium
CGCCCGGGAAGTACCGCTTCATGCGATCGCGAAACCGTTCCCGCCCGCTCACGAACTCGTACTCGCGCTCGCCGATGCGCACGCGGTCGTAGACGTCGGGCATGCGCCGCCATTCCAGCCCGCCGGAGGTCAGGGAATCGAAGATCCGCCGCAGATCGGAACGCGGATCGTGCACCTCGCCCACGTAGTGAACGCCCACGTCCCACTCGTAGCCGGGACGATGGAACACGTGGGTGAAGCCGCCCGGCTCGTAATGCCGTTCCAGCACCAGCACGCGCTTACCGGCGTGCCGGGCCAGCACCGCGGCCGCGGTGAGGCCGCCCATCCCGGAGCCGATCACAATGGCGTCCCACGCGTCGTCGATGGGGTGCTGGCGATAAGAAATCGCCACCGGCTGTTGGTTCATGTTGACAGTGTCCACATCCGCAGTATGCCACGGCATGTTGACGCTGTCAACATCAATGTGGTATGACGGAACCGTGCACAGCCAGCGCCCCTATCACCACGGCGACCTCCGCCGCACTCTCCTCGACGCCGCTCTCGCCCTCATCGCCGAAGCGGGACCGGGCGGCTTCACCCTGCGCGAGGTGGCGCGCCGCGCCGGCGTCTCCCACAACGCCCCCTACCGCCACTTCCGCGACAAGGACGAGCTGCTGGCCGCCGTGGCCATCGAGGGATTCGACAAGCTGACCCGGCGCATGGCGCGGGCCATGTCCCGCGCCACCACCCCGCTGGCCCGTTTCCAGCAATCCGGCCGCGGCTACGTCCAGTTCGCGCTGGCCTCGCCCCAGCACTACACGGTGATGTTCGACGTCCCTGACAAAGGCCCCGCCTCGGCCGCACTCCCCGCGGCCGGTGCCCGCGCCTTCGGCACGCTGGTCGGCGCGGTGGAGGAGTGCCGCGCGGCCGGAGTCATCGCCGTGGAGAGCACCATGTCCGGCGCCCTCCACGCCTGGGCGCTCACGCACGGCATTGCCAAACTGGCCACTGCCGGACGCCTCCCCTGGCGCTCCCGCGCCGCCATTCTGCGTTTCGCCGACTCCGTCTTCGAGCAGTCGTATCGCGGGATGGCGCCGCGTGCCCCATAGTTTAGCCGCCCGTGGCGGAAGCGGCTCTGCTGCTCAGTGGAGCAGGCGTTTTCGCCTGCGTTCGACCCGGGTCTCTAACGTTCGGCGCTCAGCGAGGATCGTTGGTATTCGCAGGCGGTTACCGAGCCACGATTGTAAAGGAGTGGCCAACAGCTACGCCGGACAGGACACCGGTTCAGGCGAGTCACGTCGTGCACTCGCGGGATGGCCCCGCGGGATCTCCCGGGACACGCGGCGCCAGCCGCCTTCTCGCCGTTTTCGCCAGCCCCCGCCCATCCTATAATGGTGGCAGTGCGCGCACCGCTCCGACCGCGGCAGTGCGCGTCCCGCCGGAGGCTCCCTGGACGATTCGATCATCATTCGTGGCGCGCGCGTCCACAACCTGAAGGACGTGTCGCTGGAGATCCCGCACAACCGCCTCACCGTGGTCACCGGCGTCTCCGGCTCCGGCAAATCCTCGCTCGTCTTCGACACCGTCTACGCCGAAGGCCAGCGCCGCTACGTCGAATCGCTCTC
>CAYVPZ010000594.1:1614-3577 GCA_964453955.1 uncultured Solibacteraceae bacterium
CGACGTCGACGAGATTCTGGGCATCGCCCCGCCCATCGCCATCCGCCAGAAGAACACCACGCGCAACCCGCGCTCCACCGTCGCCACCGCCACCGAAATCCACGACTTCCTCCGCCTGCTCTTCGCGCGCGCCGGGCGAAGCTACTGCCCCAACTGCGGCGACCGCGTGCAGCGCGACACCGTGGATCACGTGGCCGCGCGCATGCTGCAGCAACCGGCGGGCTCGCGCTGGTACGTGCTCTTCCCCGTCGTCGCCGCTTCCAAAGCCAGCGACGCCCTCCGCGACCGCCTCTTCGAACTCCGTGGCAACGGCTTCAACCGCCTCTTCCAGAACGGCCAGGTCTATGAGTTCTCCACGCCCGAATCGCTCATCGACGTCGATTTCACCAAACCCGTCTTCGTTCTGGTGGACCGCCTCGCCATCGCCCCGGACCTGCACCAGCGCATCGTCGACGCCGTCGAAATCGCCTTTCGCGAAACCGGCGAAGTGCTCTTTCAGCAGCCCACGTTCGAGGCCGAAACGCTCCGCTTCTCCGAGAAATTCGCCTGCAAGCGCTGCGGCATCGAGCTGGCCGTTCCCGAACCCGGCCTGTTCAGCTTCAACAGCCCCACCGGCGCGTGCCCGCGATGCCAGGGCTTCGGCAACACCATCGACTACGACATGGATCTGGTGGTCCCCGACAAAACGCTTTCGATCGCAGAGGGCGCGGTGGACCCCTGGACCAAGCCCCAATACACCTGGTACCGCGAAACGGAGTTCGACGAAGCCGCGCGCAAAGCGAAGTTCCCGCTGAAGACCGCCTGGTGCGACCTGACCCCCGCCCAGCGCGAGTTCGTCCGCGATCACGTGCGCGCGTTCTTCGCCGAAGTGGAGAAGAAGAAGTATAAAGTGCACGTGCGCGTGTTCCTGAGCCGGTACCGCGGCTATGCCGAGTGCCCGGAATGTCACGGCGCCCGGCTGCGCAGGGACGCGCTGAACGTGCGCGTGGGCGACAAGACTATCGCCGACGTGGCCCGCATGAACATCGCCGCGGCGTACGCGTTCTTCGAGACGCTTGCGCTCGAGCCCGAGGAGCGCGCCATTGCCGACAAGGTCCTGGTGGAGATCCGCCAGCGCCTGCGCTTCCTCAACGACGTCGGCCTCGAATACCTCACGCTCGAGCGGCTCTCCTCCACGCTGTCCGGCGGCGAGGCGCAACGCATTCAGCTGGCCACCTGTCTCGGCTCCCGCCTGGTGGGCGCCTGCTATGTGCTCGACGAGCCTTCCATCGGCCTGCACAGCCGCGACACCGGCCGCCTGATCCGCATCCTCGAAGAACTGCGCGAGCTGGGCAATACCATCGTCGTCGTCGAGCACGACCCCGACGTGATGAGCGCCGCCGACCACATTGTCGATCTCGGCCCCGGCGCCGGCGAACTGGGCGGCCGCGTCATCTTCGAAGGCTCCTACGCCAAGCTCCTCAAGGACCGCAACGGTTCGCTCACCGGCCGCTACCTGCGCGGCGAGTTGAAGACCTCCCACCGGCTGTCCCGCCGCAAAACCAATCCGCGCCGCGCGCTGCGCTTCCTCGGCGCAACCGCGCACAACCTAAGAAACCTGGAAGTATCCATCCCGCTGAACATGATGGTGGCCATCACCGGCGTTTCCGGTTCCGGAAAATCCACGCTGGTGCATGATGTCATCTATAAGTCGCTCGAGCGCCAGTTGCGCCAGGGCCGCCCGGAGATGACCGAAGATTTCGAGGACGCCATCGAGAAGCTCACCTGCCGGCGCGTCGAGAATGCCGACCTGCTGCATCAGGTGCTGATGGTGGATCAGTCGCCCATCGGCCGCACCCCGCGCTCGAACCCGGTGACCTACATCAAGGCGTTCGACATTATTCGCAGCCTGTTTGCGTCCACGCCGGAGGCCGACCGCCGCGGCTACTCCGCCGGCCACTTCTCCTTCAACATCCCCGGCGGC
>CAYVPZ010000595.1:0-3567 GCA_964453955.1 uncultured Solibacteraceae bacterium
CAGGCGCACCGCGTCGCCGCCCTCGCGCGGCACGCTCCACAGGTCGCCCGCATACTCGAACACGATATGGGTTTGGCTCACCGTCGGCTTTTGCAGCAGCAGCGGCTCTTCCGCGGCGCCGATGGCCGCCAGGGCAATGAACGCGAGTAGCAGACGCATGGAATCCTCGTTCCTTTTCGATCAATTCAGCTTACACGAAGAGCCGCGTGGGGCACACGGAAGCGGATCGCCGGAACCACCAAGTGTCGCCCGCCGATTATCTGGACTGAAAACGCGATTCGGGCATCGAGGTTTCCCCAGCAGGTCGGGCAGGATCGCGCGCCATGTGGCACCTTGGCGCCCACCTTCGCAAGCAGCTCACATGACACAATTATTACTGCCGATCCCCACATAACGCCTCACCCAAGCAGTGGCGGGTAAGGAACATCGAGAAGTCGATCCCGTCGTGCGATGTCCAAAAACGCATCTTCGCCGAGCGCAGGCAGACCGGCGGCATCGATCTGGAGGCGGTCGAGATGGGCTTCCGCGCCGCCCTGCATCAGGCCGGAGCGGCGGCTCTCTCTCAGTTGTTGCAGTTCCCCGAGCCCGCCGCCGAACAGCGCCCATCGCCTGCCCGTGCGGTCGCCAGGGGCGCTACCGCGAACTGCGCTCGCGACGTCTTCTCACTGATCTGGGCGTGGTGGAGTTTCTGCGCCCGAGGGCTACCCGATGCGCGATTCCGATTCGACCAGCTATACCGGGGCCATCAAGACGGGCGCTTCGAGAATTACTGGGAGGCCCGCCGGGCGGCTTAACTTCCACTTCTATTTCGCACACCCCCCTCCATCAATGCATCGAGCCAAGCCCAATGGTGGCCACCAGGCCCCAACAACCGGCATTAAGCAGAAATGTGATTGCGGCGGCGATGATTACCCCTTTTGCCGTCTCCCGCTTTCCCGACTTCCGAAAACTCAGCACCATCGGAATGATCCAGGCAGCCTGAACCACACCAATCACGAAGGGAACGACAACCGTGACGATGCCCACAATCGTCGCCCCCACGTTGATGGCAGCGGCCAACCCAAAGCCGCCCCAGACACTGCCTTCGCTTTTCGGCTGCTGCAGCTCATCCATAAGTCGCCAACTCCCGCTCGCGCCGCAGCGGATCGAGTACCGTCCGCTCCAGCTCGTCCCGATAGAACAGATTGTAAGTGTCGAACGGAATCAGCCGCTCGCCATCCGGATGCGCTATATGCACGCACGTCTTCTTCACCGAACGCACATCGAATGAGTACGCATCGATGAACTGCATGATGATAATGCGAAAAACATTCTCGTATCCGATGTTCTGTGGCGCCGCCACCCTGGGCAGGCAACACAACAGTTCGCGCAGACTGGTTCCCGCCGATTGCGGCGAGTGGTTCGTGGAGAAGGTCCTGAACAGATGCGACTGCAGGCCCTCATCCGCCTCGAACACAATGGTGTTGCGCCCGGCGTTGATCAGCACCTCTGGATCGATCATGCCGGTGAGCGGAATCGCCTTGCCATCCACCTTGAGAGCGTAGGCCATGGCCAGGCTATCCGGATGGCATGGCACCGGAATCATATCTTCCGGCCGGAAGACGCTGGTCTGCTCCAGAATGCGGCGGCGCACCTCGGTCAGGGTCAGGCGGTCCGTTGCCGGATTGAACCCATCCAGCCGCCCGGCCGCCTGCACCGGCTGGAAAGCCACGCCGCGCACACACGGTTGCGCCAGAGCGTACTCGACGATGCCGCCGAGCTCGCCGTCATTGAGGCCCTTCTTCACCGTGACCACCAGCGTTGTGGAGATGCCCAGCTCGTTCAGCCGCGCCATGGCCTGCTCCCGAATGGAGCGAAGATCCACGCCGCGAAGCTGGCGTAGCGGCTCTTCCTCGAACGAATCGAACTGCATGTAGAGTTCGAAGCCCGGCATGTAGGCGGCCAGTCGCTCGGCAAAAGCCTTGTCGCTGGCGATGCGGATTCCGTTGGTGTTCAGCATCAGATGCTGAATGGGCCGCGCGCGGCAGAGATCGAGAATACCAAAGAAATCGGGATGCAGAGTGGGTTCGCCGCCGGAGATCTGGATCACGTCGGGACGGCGCTCGTTGCGCACAACGGCATCCACCATGCGCTCGATGGTGGCGAGGTCGCGGTGCTGCCGGCGGTCCGGTCCACTGGAGGCATAGCACACTGGACAGCGCAGGTTGCAGAAGTCGCTCACCTCGATCAGGGTGAGGCAGGAATGCTGCTCGTGGTCGGTACACAGGCCGCAGTCGTAGGGGCAGCCCCATTTCACCGGCGTGTTGAACCGGTTGGGCATTTCCGGAGGCTTCAGGAAAACCTCGCGGCATCGCCGGTAGTAGTCGATGTCATCGGCCATCAGAATGCGCTCGCTGCCATGCCGCGGGCAGCGCTTAAGCATATACACATTCCCGTCCTCGAAGACGATCTTGCCCTCAACCTTGCGATAGCAGGTGGAACAGATGGACAATGCGACGTCGTAGAACAAATACGGACGAACACGGTCAGCCATGGGCGACTGCCTCTTTTCGGGGGGCCAGCAAAGCGGCTATATCGCGCCGGTACCACACCAGCGCGGCCGCCGCGCACCACTGTATGGCCGTCAGGCCGGCCAGCCGCGGCTCCGGTTTCAGAAAATCGACGGCCAGCCGCCAGGCCATGTACAGTGTCAGGAAAGCGCGGAAAAGATCGCCCGTGCGATGCGGCAGCCGACCCAGCCGCCACAACAACCAGCCCAGTACCAGCATCGCGACTACTTCGTAGAGCTGTGTAGGATGACGCCGGACACCGTCGCCGAAATCGACTCCCCAGGGCAACGTTGTCGGCGTCCCGTAGGTGTGGTCGCGCAATCCGGCGAGAAAGCAGCCAATGCGCCCGATGGCGATGCCGGCCGCCAGCGGCAGTGCGAACAGGTCGCCGGTTCGCCGCCTCACCCCCATGCGCGCCTTGGTCCATTCCACTGCCAGCGTGCCGCCGAGCAGTGCGCCGACGATGGTCTTGCCGCCCATCAGCCAGGCGGGATCGCGCCAGTGCGCGATCGTATCCAGCGGGTCCTCCAGCCACCCGAGGATTTTGCTGCCCAGAGCCGCTCCCACAATAGCCGCCACGATGACGGAGCTTCTCGCGGAAGCCGGCAAAAAGTCACCCTGGGTGCGCCGCTGGCGCCGATACAGTTCGAACGCAACCACGTAGGCCAGCGATTCGAAGACTACGTGCGGCGAGATGGTCAGGGGACCGAGCTGGAAGCTCAGGTCGAAGACGCCGTGGAGCACCGCCCAATCATAGCGCAGGTCGTTTTCCGAGGACGCGGGGGCAGGTTTTCAGGGGTGCTCGACACCGAAAGGAGGATCTGGCAGTCTTCTTCTTGTGCAGGTATATCCAAACGAATGTATACGTTAGGAATGGAGGTGCCTTTTGCCGGCATCCCCGTCGCCGCTCTCGAACAGCAGCGTTCCCGCATCCTGACCCAGTTTGGTGTTCAAGAACACCCGGACGGAGGAGCCTCGCAAGGTTGAGTTGCCGCCGTCGATGATAGCCTGCCTCGAT
>CAYVPZ010000596.1:0-1447 GCA_964453955.1 uncultured Solibacteraceae bacterium
CCCTCCTTGCGAAGGACAGGTGCGCCAACGATGCGGGTTTTTGCGCTCGTGCTCATGGAAGCCCTGGCTCTCGTACGGGTTGAGGCATAGCATACAACGGCTCGGCTCAGTTTCCAAGAGATTCAGCCCGCCAGTCGCGCCAATGTCCGCAAGGCCAAACGAATCCTGCGGCGCGCCGGGGACGGCAAGCCTCCCCGCCCAGGCGACGAGCTCTAGCCGCGCCGCCTACTCGGTCCGCAGCGCCTGCATGGGGTCCACCTTCGTGGCGCGCCGCGCGGGCACGTAGCTGGCCAGCAGCGCCACCAGCCCCAGCGTCACCACCACCGCCGCGAACGTAGCCGGGTCCGACGTGCTGACCCCGAAGACCAGGCTCTGCATCAGGCGCGTCAGCAGCAGCGCGCCGGCCAGACCGATGCCGATTCCCAGCCCGGTCACCCGCAATCCCTGGCCCACCACCAGCCGCAGCACTTCGCGCGAACTCGCCCCCAGGGCCACGCGGATGCCCAGTTCCCGCGTGCGCAGCGTGACCACGTAAGCCAGCACGCCGTAGAGCCCCAGCGAGGCCAGCAGCAACGCCAGTCCGGCGAAGCCGCCCATCACCGTCATGTAGAAGCGGCGGTCCTCCGGCCAGTCGTGCAGCACCTGTTGCATGGAACGAATCTGCTCCACCGGCAATTGCGGATCGATGCTCCACACCGCGCGCTCCACCGCCGGGCCCAGCGCCATGGGATCACCGGCCGTGCGCACCGCGACGTAGAGGTCGGAAAACTCCCGCGACGGAATATACAGCTCCGGCCTTGTCTCGGCGTCGGGACCCATCTGGTGCAGGTTGCCGATCACCCCCACCACCGTGGCCCGCAGGTCCTCCTTCTCGCCGTTGGGCAGGAGAACCACCTTGCCGATCGGGCTCTCGCGCGGCCAGTTCCGCGTCGCGAAGGCGTCGTTGACGACCACCACTGCGGGCTCGTTCGCCTCCGTCTCGGCGCGCGTGAAACCACGCCCGCGGCGGATGGGGATGCCCATGGCGCGAAAGAACGTTTCGGTGACCCCGGTGTTGCCGGCAATCAGAAGATTGCCCGTCTTCGGCCGGCCCTCGATACTGTAATTCCCCTCGCTGACTCGCTCCATGGGAAGCCCGCTCGAGAGGCTCGCCGATTGCACGCCCGGCAGACGCTCCACCCGCGCCAGCAACTCATCGCCGAAGGCCCGGGACGCCGGTTTCGCCAGGCTCGTGTGCGCGGTCAGCAGATGGCCGGTTTGAAAGCCCGTATCCACGCTCATCAGCGCGCTCAGACTGCGGATCATCAAGCCCGCTCCGGCCAGCAGGATGAGCGCCAGCGCCACCTCGCCCACCACCATCCCGCTGCGCAGCCACTGCGGGCCGCTGCTGATGGAACGCCCCCCGCTGGAAAGCGATTCGTTCAGGTTCCGCCGGCTCGCATGGAAG
>CAYVPZ010000596.1:1457-3556 GCA_964453955.1 uncultured Solibacteraceae bacterium
AGGCCGGCGCAAGCCCGAAGACCACCCCGGTCACTATTGACATCAGAAACGTAAACCCGAACACGGGCAGATCCAGCCGCAGCTCGTGAAATCCGTGCGTGTCCTTCGGCGCCAGCGCCGAGATTACATCCAGGCTCCAGAAGGCCAGCAGCATTCCCAGCGCGGCGCCCAGCAAACTCAGCAGCACGCTCTCGGTCAGCATCAAACGCACAATGCGGCCGCGCCATGCGCCCAGCGCCAGCCGGATGGCGATCTCCCGCTCGCGTCCCACCGCTCGCGCCAGCAGCAGGTTGGCCACGTTGGCGCAGGCGATGAGCAGCACGAATCCCACGGCCACCTGCAGGATGAGCAGGCTGTACCGCAATTCCGGCCCCACGTCCTCCTGCGAGAGCGGGAACACGTTCACGCCCATGCTCTCGTTCTGTTCCGGGTACGCCTTCCGGTCCCTTTCCGCGATCACCTTCATTTCGCTGCGCGCCTCGGCCAGCGTCACGCCGGGGCGAAGCCGCGCGTACACGAACCACGTGCGGCTCCAGAGTTCCTGCGGCGTGCTCGCGCCCACGGTATCGGCGGGCATCCATACCGCCGGCTTCTTCTGGTCGAATCCCTCCCACAAGCCGGGCAGCTCGAACTTCTCCGGCAACACGCCAACGATGGCGCGCTCGACGCCATCCACGCGCAGCGTTTTACCGCTCAGGCTGGGATTGCCGCCGAAACGCTTCCGGTACAGGTCCGCGCTGACCATCACCACGCGATCCTTCGCCGTCCGCGCGTCGTCGTTGGTGAAGGCGCGTCCCAGTTGCGGCTGGATACCGAGCACCGCGAAGAATCCCGGCTCCACCGCGATGGACTCCACGCGCTCGGGCCGGTCGTTCGCGGAGCGGTTTTGGCCGCCGAGGTTGCAGTTGGACGCGAGCGACGCCGTCATCCCCGCGAAGGACCGGCTCTGCCGCTTCCACTCGCGGTAATTCTGCAGGGCCACCGGCAGCCGCTCGGCCAGGAACGCCATCACGGAAGGGTTTTTCTCCCAAACCACCATCAGCCGCCCCGGATCGCGCAAGCCGCGCAGCGCGACGGAGTTCAGAACCACTGCGTCCACCACGCTGAACATAGCGGTATTGGCGCCCATCCCCAGCGCCAGCGCAATCACCGCGGCCGCGGTGGGGCCCGGACTCTTGCGCAGCGTCCGGATAGCGTAGGAAACGTCCTGCCAGAATGACATCAATCCGCTCCTGGTCTCATCGAGTTGTTGTCCGGCATCGGGACACTACTGTGCGCCCGCGGGCACAGGCCCCGCAGGTTTCCGCCGGGATCTCGTTATGCGCGCGCCGCACGACAATTTCCACAGCACTTGTGGTTCCCTTAGTGCTTGGCGCGCCTGGCCCGAGCCGACTGGACGGCAAGGCGGAGACCGCAGGCGCTGAGCACGGCGGCCAGGCTTTCCAGCGATGGATTGCCGGATCTCGAGAGCATTCGATACAGGCTTTCCCGGTTGAGTTGTGCGGCGCTCGATACAGCGCGGACTCCGCCGTGAGCATCGGCGACATCGCGAAGGGCCAGCAGGAACACGCGGGCGTCCTCGTCCTCAAGGCAAGCGTTCAGGTATTGAGCAGCCTCCTCCGGGTTCTTGAGCGACTCCAGCAGGTTCTCACGATACGATTCTGTCTTAGGCGCCGGTTTTGGCATTCAAGTATTCCTCCCAGTACCTCTGTGCTGTCCGGATGTCCCTGGCTTGCGTCCGTTTGTCGCCACCGCAAAGCAGAACCACAATCAAGGAGCCGTGCCGGGCGTAGTAAAGCCGATAGCCGGGACCGAAGTCGATCCGCAGTTCCTCGACACCGCGGCCAACGGATTTGCAGTATCCAAAGTAGCCCAGACGGATCCGATTGAGACGGGCACGCACAATCCCAACCGCCGGGCATCCCGCAACGAAGCCAGTTGAGGAACGGAGTTGAGGCGCCGTCGCGGTATAGGAGAATCTCAATCTCCCGGACCACGCCCCACGGTAGCCAATAAGCTACTGCGTGTCAAGAGGGTTGGTGCGAGCCGCGGCTGCCTGCCCCTATACCCCGCGGATCACCAGCAGCGTGCAGTCGTCG
>CAYVPZ010000597.1:0-3544 GCA_964453955.1 uncultured Solibacteraceae bacterium
CGCCCAGCGCGAGGGCGCCCAGAATGGCGTCGGTGATGGCGTGCGCCAGAACATCGGCGTCGCTGTGGCCTTCCAGACCAAATTCGCACGCGACGGTGACGCCGCCCAGAATCAGGGGCCGGTCCTTAGTGATGCGATGCACGTCCCAGCCCTGGCCGAAACGGTATTCCGCCATCAGCTCTGGCTCGCCACTTTCGCCGTCTCCTCGTGGAGGAACAGCCGCGCCAGCTCCATGTCGGAAGGCCGGGTGATCTTGATATTGCGGTCGCTGCCGGGCACCACGTGCACATCCACGTCCAGCCGCTCCACCAGGCTCGATTCGTCGGTGCCGATGAAGCCGTCCTCGCGCGCCTTGTCGAAACCGTTGCGCAGCAGATCGTAGCGGAACACCTGCGGCGTCTGCGCCAGCATCAACCGCTCGCGCGGGATGGTGGCCCGGACCTTATTCAAATGCACCTGCTTCACCGTGTCCACCGGAACGATGCCCACAATGGCCGCGCCCGTGGCGGCGGCTTCGGCAATGGCCTTCTCGATGGTTTCGATCTCGATGAACGGGCGCACGGCGTCGTGGACCGCCACCAGATCGGTGTCCGGCGCGATGGCCGCCAGAGCGTTCTCCACCGACTGTTGCCGCGAGTCGCCACCCTCCACCAGACGCACCGGCTTCGGGAAGCCCTCCAGACGCAGCAGCTCCGCCGCCCATTCGGAATCCTCCGGCCGCAGCGCCACCACGATCTCGGTGACCGATGGCGATGCGACAAACCGGCGAATGGTGTGCAGCAGAATGGGCGAGCCCTCCAGCAGCATGAACTGCTTGCGGCTGGTCCCGAACTTTTCGGGCGAGGAGCGGCCCATCCTGGTGCCCAGGCCCGCCGCCGGCAGAATGACGGAAACTCTCATATATCGAAGGTCAACCCGTAGTGCTTACGCCCGACCCGCTGGTGGCCGGAGCGGCCGGTGCGTTGTCGCGCGGCCGATCATGACGCTCCACCGGTTGCGATTTGTCGTGAATCGCATGGACGCGCTCGTCGAAGCGCCCGAAAATCATTTTACCCGCCGTGGTCTGCAGCACGCTGGTGACGGAGATGTCCACGGTACGCGAGATCATCTTGCGCGCATTGTCCACCACCACCATGGTGCCATCGTCCAGGTACGCCACGCCCTGGTTGTATTCCTTGCCTTCCTTCAGAATGAAGACGCGCATGATCTCGCCCGGCAGCACGATGGGCTTCAGCGCGTTGGCCAGCTCGTTGATGTTGAGCACCTCGACGCCGTGCAGTTGCGCCACCTTGTTGAGGTTGAAATCGTTGGTGACAATCTTGCAACTGTACAGCCGGCCCAGCTCGATCAATTTCATGTCGACTTCGCGGATGTTCGGGAAGTCGTCCTCGATGATCTGCACGTGCAGGTTCGGCACCTTTTGAATGCGCTGCAAAATATCCAGACCCCGCCGGCCGCGATTGCGCTTGAGCGAATCGGCCGAATCGGCCACCAGTTGCAGCTCCCGCAGCACGAACTGCGGAATCACCAGGGACCCGTCGAGGAAGCCGGTCTCGACAATGTCCGCGATGCGGCCGTCGATGATGACGCTGGTATCCAGAATCTTGAACGATGTCCGGGAGTTCTCTTCGCCCCCGAACAGGCCGCCCAGCGCGGCAAGATTCAGCATGTCGCCCTTGTTGGCGCCCACCACGAGGCCGATGTAGGACATCCACAGCAGCAGCGCCACCTGGATGAACGAGACGGTGGCGTGATGTTCGGGGCTGGGAAAGGCGGCTCCGAGAATCAGCGTCGCCAAGTAGGCGCCCACGATGCCCAGAATCGATCCAATAGCGGCACCGATGAGACGCTTGAGGCTGACCTTCCTTACCTGGAGTTCGAAAAAGACGATTCCGACGCCCAGGACCACGCCCGCGGCCCCGGTCGCGTAAGGACTAAAACGCTCCAGACCGAACGGCCGAAGGAAGAAAGCTGCACAGCCCAGTAGTAGAACAAAAAGAGCACGAAAGAAAAATAAGTTATCCACGGCACCACCCCCCGATGGGCGGATAAAAAACAGTTAGATCGCATGGAACCTGAATTCCAGTGCCTGGATTATACCACCGAACGGCATGCTGGCCTCGACGGGTGAATGACTTAAGGGAGACTCCGGCGGAACGCCGGAGAGGACGGCTGGTACCGCGGCCCCGAACGAACGAAACACTAACAATCAGAGAGCTTTGGCGAGTTCCTCGGCAAAGGCGCTGTGGCCACCCTGCGCCTGATTCGGCCGTTTGTGCTTTCGTCCGCCACGTTCGCGGCGCGGCCGTTCGAAGGCGACGGCAACTCCGGCGGTTCCGGCCGGCGCGGAGGCCGTGGCGGTGGCGGTGGGCGGGGGGGCGGGGATGGCGCTCCGCATTCCCATGGGCGGGTGCCCCGTTGGCGGCTGGCTTCTCTGACGGGGCGGCTGAGCGGGGTTTGCGCGCAGCAACCGGTCCTCCAGGGGAGCCCGGTCAAAGCGGCGGATGATGGACTGCATTTCTTCGGAGTTCGGGGCGTCGATGAAGGCGAAGCCCTTGGACTCCTGCGTTTCGGGGTTGCGGATGACTTTGATGGAGTCGGCGACCAGGCTCTCGGCGCTGAGCCAGGACCTGATATCGTCGGCGGTTACCCAGACAGGCAGATTTCCAAGGAAAACGGTATAACTCATGCTGAGGTGTTATTAGCTCCGTTGCGGATTCGGGGGACTTGCTTCCTGGTTGGGGGCCATGAAAGCTATCTTCACAATAACACAGGCCGCCAGCGGCGGTAAACGCCAAACTGCATCTATGTAGCTGTTTTCATTGGCAAAAAGTTTGCTGCCCGCGGATGTGACCCACCGCCGCGGTGGTTACCTCATCAACTGGCGGCGCATGTTCTCAAGGGACAACTGCATGGAGTTGAGCGCCGGCAGATCCTGCTCCCGTACGTCCCCCACGATGTCCAGAAACAGCGAAACCAGCTCCGGATCGCGCCAGCCCTTCTCAACCTCCTGATTCATCACCGCCATCGCGTCCTCATGGGTCAGCGCCGGCTTGTAGGATCGCGCCGTGGTGAGCGCGTCGTAGATATCGGCGATCTGCAGGACGCGGGCCAGCAGAGGCACGTCTTCGCCGCTCCGCCCGTCCGGATAGCCGGTTCCATCCCAGCGCTCATGATGGCTGCGAATGATCGGCAGCACCAGGGCCAGGCTCTTCATCGGACGGCAAATCTCCTCGCCTTTGATGGTGTGGCTGCGCATCACCACCCATTCCTCTTCCGTCAGCGGACCTTTCTTGAACAGAATCGCGTCCGGGACCCCGATCTTCCCGATGTCGTGCAGGTAGCCGCCTCGATACAGGGCACGCAACTCCGTGCGCGACAGGCCCAGAGCCTCGCCCAATGCCATGCTGTAGGTAGCCAGCCGCTGGCAATGCAGCCCGGTGTACTGATCGCGCTGCTCCACCGCCTGCGCCAGCGCGAACAGGATGCTCTCGGCTTCCTCCAGCGAATCGATGAGCGCCTTGTTGCGCAGCATCGACCGGAT
>CAYVPZ010000598.1:0-1940 GCA_964453955.1 uncultured Solibacteraceae bacterium
GGATCTCCACGCCCCGTGATCCGCCCCTCCGACGACTGAGCAACGGACTCTTGCCCGGAGCGTAGCAGACACCTGTTGGGCAGTCGGGGCAGTTGCCTCGCAAACTGCACAGAACAGGGGAAAAAGAGACTGCCGATTGTTGTCACTGCTTAACTTAAGGTTTGCTCAAGCGGGCGTCCAGACCGACGAAGTGTGGCCCGGACTATGGGACCGATAGGGGAGGTGGAGTCAGAGCGCGTCGATCGAGACGGCGGCCTGCAAGCCTTGCCTCTTTCATACAGTCCTACCTCTCCGTCCGGCCTCTCGGCCACATAGTATTGCCCGAAGACGTCCAGCGCGGGTCTTGCTCGTGATGGCCCGCCCGGTACGGTATTCCACGGCTGCAGCGGGGATGGTTGCAGCAAAATGGTTCCCGACGGAAACGCTCCCCATGGGGCCTAAAGCCCGTCCCACTCCGAGCCACCAGATTCGATGGCGAGTCGAAGGCTCACTCCATTCTGGTCTGCACCGGGCCGGTACTCAGGAACCGCCCCTGCATCGAGGAGTAGGATTGGCCGCTGGCACAATTGAGGCCGGTCAGCGGCGTCCGCCGAAATGGCTCCAACCGCCGCCAACACCGACGCGCGGGCCGCCGTAATACCCGCGATAGTAGGGGGCCGCAATCACCACCGAAGGCCCGTAGCCGTACGGCGCATAGTAGCCTGGCCCATACCCGTAGCCATATGGATACGCGTAGGGGTCGTAGTAGGCGTCGGGAGCATACGGGTAGCCGTAGTAGCCGGGGTAGTAACCGAAGCCGAGGCCCCATCCACCGTAGCCGTACCCGCCGCGGCCGTAGCCGTACCCGCCGCGGCCGTAGCCGTACCCGCCGCGACCATAGCCGTAGCCGCCCCGATAGTAGCCGCCACCGCCGCCGCCGTAGCGGGCCCCTCCCCCCGAATAGCCGCGGCTCATGCCACTGGCATGACCACCGCCGCCACCGCCATGCGATCCGCCACCGCCGTGACTGGCGGCGAAGGCCGCGGTGGCCGCCACCAGCCAAAACATCACCAAACAAACCGGGATTGTTTTACGCATGAGAAACCTGCCCTGGTTCTTAGATTGACGCAGCCGCCCTCAGGTTGCAATGCATGTTTTCGCCCCGGCGAGCGTCCATCTGACATGAATCTATCCAATCCTCGCCCGAAGTTGCTCCTGCTCATCGCTTTCGCTCTCGTCGCCATCCTGGCGGCGTACGGCGCGCAACGGGGTTACTCTCCCGCTCCGCAGTCGGCCGCGCAAATCGGACCCGGCTCCCCGCTGCCCGTCTATGTGGTGAACGAGCCGTCGATGCCGGATGATTTTGTCCCCGGCTCGACGTGGCGATTCACCACATGGACGGTCCCCAATTCGATGACCTGGACGGCGCGGGTCGAGAAAGTGTCGGGCAGTTGGGCGTATCTCACCGTGCAGGCAAGCGACCAGACGACGGCCGGCTGGTACTACCTGCCGCAGATGCCGGGGTGCTGGCAGAAGCAATAACCAGGGGCGCGGTCTCTTCCATCCGCTTGAGCTGGCCGCAGGCGGCGAAGATGTCGCGTCCGCGGGGTTTGCGGATGAAGCACGGCATGGCCCGGCGGACGATGGCCTGGAACGCGTGGACGCGCGCCGGGTCGGGCGTTTTGTAGGGGATGCCCGGCCCCGGGTTCAGCGCGATCAGGTTCACTTTGGCCTTGAGATGGGCCAGCAGGCGCATCACGCGCGAGGCGTCGGCATCGCTGTCGTTGACGCCGCCCAGCAGCACGTATTCGAAGGTCAGCCGCTCCCAGGGGCGCAGCGGATAGGCCCGGCAGGCGTCCAGCAGATCGCGCAGATGATATTTGCGGGTGATGGGCATCAGTTCGCGGCGCTGTTCCTCGGTGGAGGCGTTCAGGGAAATGGCCAGCTTGGGGCGCACCGGC
>CAYVPZ010000598.1:1950-3541 GCA_964453955.1 uncultured Solibacteraceae bacterium
CGGCGCGCGGCCCAGCTCGGCGATCTTCGGGGTGATGCCGGAGGTGGAAATGGTGATGCGGCGGGGGGAGATGCCGATGCCCGCCGGGTCGGTGAGCAGGCGCGTGGCCTTGAGGACGTTGGGGAGGTTGAGCAGGGGCTCGCCCATGCCCATCATGACGATGTTCACGCGGCTGGCGTCGCCGTGCTCGCGCAGCAGGAACAGCACCTGGCCGACGATCTCGCCGGCGGTGAGATTGCGTTCGAGTCCCATCAGCGCGGTGAGGCAGAAACGGCAATTCACCGGGCAGCCCACCTGGCTGGAGATGCAGAAGGTGTCCCGCGTCTCTTCCGGCATGAGCACGGTTTCCACGGTTCGGCCGTCGTCGAGCGTCAGCAGATAACGCCGCGTGCCGTCGGTGGAGGTCCAGCAGGAGGCGGTTTCGGGAGAACCCGGCCGGTACCGCGCGCCGATTTCCTGGCGCAGGGCTTTGGGAACATTGGTAATCTCATCGACGCCGGATACCCTTTGCCGGTACAGCGCGTCGTAAATCTGCCGGGCGCGAAACCCCGGATGGCCCTGGCCGAGGATCTGCTCAATCTCGGGAAGTTCCATGCCTACAAGGGGTTGCAGCACATAGCGATTTTAGCATCCCGGCGGCGCGCGACCTCGCCCGTCGCGGCGCGCAGGCGCCGCGCTACTATGAAATCAGCTTTACCGATGGCTTTTTCGAACGCTCCCCTGAAACCCCGCGAGATCCAGCGAACTTCGCTGGCCAATGGAATTCGTGTAATCACCGAACAGATGGACCACGTCCGCTCCGTCTCCATGGGGATCTGGATCGGCACAGGCTCGCGGCGCGAGACGGCGGACGAGAACGGGATTTCCCACTTCATCGAGCACATGGTGTTCAAGGGCACGGCGCACCGCACGGCCGAGGACATCGCGCGCTCGGTGGATTCCATCGGCGGCGGCCTGGACGCCTTCACCGCCAAGGAAATGGTGAGTTACAACACCAAGGTGCTGGACCAGCACATGCCCATCGCCTTCGACGTGCTGTCGGACCTGGTGCTCAACCCGCTGTTCCGCGCCGAGGATATCGAGAAGGAGAAGGGCGTCATTCTGGAAGAGCTGAAGATGGAGGTGGACAACCCCGAATACCTCCTGCACGAGATCTTCTCCAGCAATTTCTGGAAAGACCATCCCATTGGCCGGCCCATTCTGGGAACCAAAGACACGGTAAAGACCTTCCAGCACGGGATGTTGCGCAATTATTACGAGCGCACCTACGCGCCGGCGAATATCCTGATCACCGCCGCCGGCCACCTGGAGCACGAACGCGTGGTGGACCTGGTGCGCGAGCGCTTCGACCGGATGAAACCGCTGCCGCGCGTGGAGCCGGACACCGCGCCCACGGCGCACGCGCGCCTGGTGTTTCGCGCCAAAGCCTCGCTCGAGCAGACGCACCTGTACCTGGGCGTACCCAGCCTGCCCATGTCCCACGACCGCCGCTTTGCCTGCTACGTGCTGAACACGGTGCTGGGCGGGGGCATGAGCTCGCGGCTGTTCCAGAATATCCGCGAGAAAAAGGGGCTGGCCTACGCGGTGTTCT
>CAYVPZ010000599.1:0-3536 GCA_964453955.1 uncultured Solibacteraceae bacterium
GCGGTGCTTTCGGTCGAGGTGCAGACGCTGCAATGATCCGGGTGGTGCTCCCGGCGCATCTGCGGATCCTGGCGCGCGCCGGCGGCGAGGTGCAGCTTGAGATCGCGGGGCCGGTGACGCAGCGTTCGGTCATCGACGCGATCGAGGCCTGCTATCCGATGTTGAGCGGCACGCTTCGCGACCACGTCACCCAGCAGCGCCGGCCGTTCGTGCGATTCTTCGCCTGCGGGGAGGACTGGTCGCACGAACCGCCGGACACCCCGCTGCCGGACGCGGTCGCCTCGGGAGCGGAGCCATTTCTGATTGTCGGGGCCATCGCCGGGGGCGTCCCGAAAAGGGGTTCTTCACCGCCTGTGAGGATCTGAAGCCGGCCCGGCGTTTTGTCGTCAATTCGGGGAGCGAGCGGCAGGCAGTGGATAAGGATGCGGGATCGGAGTTCGGGAATTGGCGGACATGGTGGGGGCGTAGACAGATTGAAGAGGCTCGTCGCAGGTGCTGTCTCAGAAGTTGCCTCGTTCAAGAAACAGGGGATTGTATGATAGTTCCGATGCGCAGGATCGCCGTCCATCGGCTGAATGGCTGCAGGTTTCTCCGATAGTCTCATGCCATCGCCCGCACTCGACTACATTACAATACGGGGCTTCAAGAGCATTGCCTCGGTGGAGAAGCTGCCACTGCGCCCGATTAATGTGCTAATTGGACCGAACGGCTCCGGGAAGTCGAACTTCATTGGTGTTTTTGCCTTTCTCCATGCAATCCGCGAAGGAAGGCTGAAGGATTACATCACGAGCTCGGGCGGAGCCGAGAAGGTACTTCATTTCGGCTCGAAAACAACGAAGGAGATCTCCCTCTTCCTGTCGTTCTCAAATGAGGTGAACCAATACGAGCTCAAGCTCTCTCCGACCGGAGATGACGGCCTCTTTCCATCGTCGGAGGCCGTGTTCTTTTGGGACAAGAAGAGGCACAGCAAACCTTACGATAATTCCCTCATCGCATCCCAGCAGGGACGAGAAGCGGGCATTAGCGATCTGCGGAATGATCGCATCGCGAGGTGGGTCCGCCACCGCCTCGGGAGTTGGAGGCTCTACCACCTCCATGACACAAGTTCGTCATCACCCATGCGCAAAACGGCCAAGGTCGACGACAACCGGTTCCTACAGGCCGATGGGTCGAACCTCGCTGCGTTTCTCTACTACCTCAGAGTAAAGCATTCTGACTCGTACAGTCTGATTAACGGACTGTGCAGCGAGTAGCTCCGTTCTTCGAGGATTTCCGGCTGGAGCCTCTCAATCTCAAACCGGACGACATCAAGCTGGAGTGGCGGCATAAAGGGTCGGACCAGTACTTCGATGCGTCGTCGCTCTCGGACGGGACACTCCGCTTCATCGCCCTTGCAACTCTTTTCCTCCAGCCTTCGGAATACCGCCCCTCCGTCATCCTGGTGGATGAACCCGAGTTGGGGCTGCATCCCTATGCCATCGAGATGCTGGCTTCTCTCATACGGCAAGCGTCCGTAGACACCCAGGTGATCGTGTCCACGCAGTCATCTCTGCTGTTGGATCATTTTGAGCCCGACGATGTTTTGGTTGCCAACCGGGTCGCCGGAGGAACTCAAATCACGCGTCTCGATGCCGCGCCTTTGGCCGCGTGGCTCGAGGACTACAGCCTCGGCCAGCTCTGGGAAAAAAATGAATTTCGCGGACGGCCTGTTCGGGAATAAACCATGGCCCGACTGTTAATCCATGTTGAAGGCCGGACCGAAGAAGACTTCGTAAACGAAGTGCTTCGGGATCAACTGGTGGCCAAGGGTTACGATGCGGTGGATGCTCGGATCGTAGGCAATCCCCGTCTGCGGCGGCAGCGTGGCGGGATTCGTCCATGGCCTTCCGTGAAAAAGGACATCATCAACCACCTCAGGGAGGATCCGGGTTGCATTGTGACCACCATGGTCGATTATTATGGTCTGCCTCAGAAGAATGCCGCAGCGTGGCCGGGACGCGCAAGAGCCGGCGGATTGAGCCCCGCACAGAGGGCGCCGTGCGTCGAAAAAGCTCTGCTGGATGACGTGGCAGGCGAGATGGGCAATCGACTGAACCGTGGGCGTTTCGTGCCTTTTGTCGTCATGCACGAGTTTGAGGGCCTGCTCTTCAGCGACTGTACGGGCTTCAGAAATGGTATTGGCCAGCCTCACCTTGAGACCGACTTCAGAGCAATCCGCGACCAGTTCTCCACCCCGGAGGAGATCAATGATTCGCCGTTCACCGCTCCCTCCAAACGCGTCGAAGCTCTCGTGCCCGGATACCAGAAACCCCTGCTCGGAACGCTTGCCGTGCTGGAAATCGGGTTGGCCCGAATTCGTGCGGAGTGTCCGCACTTCAATAGCTGGCTGGAGAAACTTGAATCGCTTGTCCGTCCCCGAGACTGATAGAGTTCCCTCACTCCTCCCGCAAAACCTCCAGCGGCTTCTGGCCCAGAATCCTGAAACTCGCCAGCCACCCCGTGGCATCCGCCACCACCGCCGTCGCCACCATGGCCACCACAATCACCCACGGGTGAAAGCTGATGTGCGCCGCCTCGAACCGCCGGCTCAGAATCAAATTCGCGAACCCATTCGCCAGTAACCCGCCCATTAACCCGGCCACGAGACCAATAATCAGAAACTCCACCGTAAATACATTGGCGATTTTCTGCCGCGTTCCGCCCAGCGTCTTCAGAATCACCACCTCGCGGATGCGCCGGAAGCGCGTTCCCGCCACGCTGGAGGCCAGAATGATCACACCCGCCAGAATCGCGAACACCGACAGAAACCGCATCACCAGCGCCACCTGATCCACCACCTCCTGCACCACGCTCAGCGCTTCGGCCACGCTCACCACCGCGATGGTGGGGTACGCCTGGTACAGCGCGCGCTGCAGCCGGCCCACGTCTTCCGGCTTCACGTGCACGCCGCCGTAATCGATGGCGGGCAAACCGGCCAGCGTGGCGGGCGTGAAGGTGAATTCGGTCATGCCGCCCATGCGAAACCTCTCGCTGCGGTAGACGGCGGCCACGCGCACGTGCAGCGTCCGTCCGAACGAGTCGAAATCCAGCATCGCTCCCGGCGCGATCCGCAGCGCCCGCGCCGCTTCCTCTTCCATGGCCATCAGCGGTTCCGTGCTGCCCGCCTTCCACCACGCGCCCTTCAGCACCTCCACGCCGGTGGGCAGGCCGGCCGCCGAGCTCACCCCGCGCGTACGCAGGAAACGGCGCTCGAAGCCCCGGAATTTGTGCGGATCGAGCGCGACGCCGTTGATCGCGGCGAGCCGCACCTGGGCCACGGGGACGATCTCGATCGCGCCGTTCAGCCCCGGCTGCTGGCGAATCAACCGCTCCACGCCGGCTTCCTCGGAAGGCTGGATGTCGATGAGAAACACGTTGGGCATGCCCGGCGGCGCGTTCTCCATGATCCTGGTGACCACCGAGTGCTGCACCAGGTACACCGACGTGATGAACATCACGCCCACCCCCAGCGCCACCAGCACGGACTGCGCCTGGTT
>CAYVPZ010000600.1:0-3533 GCA_964453955.1 uncultured Solibacteraceae bacterium
GACGTTCTCCCCTCCAGAGGATTTCGTCAGAGTGTAAAAAATCTTACCACACAGTGGATGCCAAGGTGAATAGGTTGGGTGCAACTTTTAGCAGCCTGGCCAAAAAGTGGACGCGCAATGGCTTCCGCCCGAGGCTGCCGGCGGCAGGCTGAATCCGATTTCAATCCCGCGCCGCGCGCGCGGGCACATGGCGGTCCAGCGCCGCATACAACCGATGGGCGGCAGCCGGCGGCGGCGTCTCCCCGGTGAGAATGGCCCGGTGAGTCACCGTTTTCCCGTACAGTTTCCAGTTGTCGTCGTTGTCCGGCCGCAGCGTCGCGCCATCCAGCGACACTCCGGCGAACACGCCATGGCTGCGCGAGTACGAAAGAATCTCCGCGCGCATCAGGGCATCGGTCTCCGCCTCCACGGTGCGGCCCACCGGCCCTCCCATGGCCGTTGCGTCGCCTCCCACGGTGAACCTGTCGCTCATCAGCTTGTCCTGCCCATGCCTGTTCATCACCAGAAACACCAGGTCGGTCTCCCCGGCGCCGATCTGAAACCCGATGGATCCTCCCTCAATGCGGATCACCGATGGCCCGCTCCACCTTCCGGTTGCCGTGCGGCACACCAGAAAGCCTTTGCCGTACTCGGCGCCCACCACGAACCCCGCCCGCTTCAAATCCGGCACAATGCCAATGCACTCGGCTTTTCTCAACAGGCTCCGCGGGATTCCCTTGTCCGGCGCGGTCATAATCTCATCGAACACCTCGGAGGCGGCGCGGATACGCTTGTAATTCGCGTTCTCGGCGCTGGCCGCGGCCAGCATCACCGGCGCCAACGCCAACAGGCACAGCAGGCTTTTCATGGTTCTCCCGGTACCCATGTTCACGCGGCGGCCACGGCGTTCGATTCCACTGCGGCGTTCCGCTCCGGAAAAACCCTGCCCAGGCGTTCGCCCACGCTCCGGCGCGCGCGCAACAGGCGAATCCGCACCGCGGTCTCGGTCCAGCCATGTTCGGAAGCGATCTCCCGCACCTTGAACCCCTCCAGATAGTGGCGCTCGAGGACGATGCGATCCTTCTTCCGGCAGCACTGCAGAATTCGCTTGACATCGATCGCGGCAAGATTGACCTTCGGCGGCGTCGGTATCTCCGGCAGTGCATGCAGCAGCGGCTCGCGCCTAAGAAAGCTCCGATGAATGTTCAGTGCGATACTGTTCATCCACGTCAGCAGCATCCTCGGGTCGCGTAACTGCCCCAGCCTCTCCCATCCTCTCGCCCAGGCGGCCTGAGCCGTTTCCTGCGCGATGTCATAAGTTAACCCGCGCGAGACCAGAAATCGAACCGTCAATCCATATCCCTTTTGATACGCAGCTCCGTATTCGTCTCTTGTCATGTGTCACCTTCTGGCATTTTTGGGGCCAGCCCGCGCGCGGTTCGTAAGTGCCTCGCAACGCGGGGAAAAGGCAGTGTCCGCCGAGGTGTCGATGATTGCAGTAACTGCGCCTGCGGCAATTTTTTCCGCCCTGGCCGCGTCGCGTCGGCTAAACTGGCATGTTGCGAAGATTACTCATCCGGCCCGGTGGCATTGGCGATTGCATTCTGTCTTTGCCTGCGCTCGAGTATCTTGCCGCCGATTACACGGAAGTCTGGGTGCCCGCCGCGGTGACGCCGCTCATCCGATTCGCGGACCGCGTTCGGGATTTGTCCTCCACCAGACTCGATCTGGTCGGTCTGCCGGGTGTCGAACCGCCGCCATTTGCCGTTGCCGCGCTGACGCAATTCGATTCCATCGTTTCGTGGTACGGAGCAAACCGTCCGGACTTTCGCGAGGCGGTGACCGCGATGGGGCTGCCTTTCCGTTTCCTCGATGCCCTGCCGCTGGATCGGCCTGGCGCCCACGCGTCAGACTTCTTTCTCCGGCAAGCGACGATTTCGAAGTGGAGCAGGCGTTTTCGCCTGCATTCCGCCATCCCGCGCATTCCATGCCCCCGGTCCGATGGAGGCTTCGCGGTGATCCATCCATTTTCCGGCGGCGCACGCAAAAACTGGCCCCTCGATCGGTTCCAGGCGCTGGCCAAACGCCTCCACATCCCGGTACGCTGGTGCGCGGGACCGGAAGAGCCGCTGGCCGAAGCGATGCGGTTCGACGATTTGTACCAGCTTGCGTTGTGGCTCGCCGAGGCCCGTCTCTACATTGGCAACGACTCGGGAATCACTCATCTGGCGGCCGCCGTGGGCACGCCCGTGGTGGCCGTCTTCGGGCCCACCGACCCGGCCGTCTGGGGTCCGCGCGGCCAGTGCGTTCGCGTGGCCGGGGGCAACGGCCGCTGGCCCGGTATCGACGAAGTGCTGGCCGCGGCCGAGGAGCTGTCTTGAAACTGCCCGCCAATTGCGACATGATGACATTGGCATGCGCACCATCCTTATATCTTCTTTTCTGTTGCTGGCCTCCGTGGCTCTGTCGGCACAGACCACCAGCGGCTGGAAGCTTGTCTGGAGCGACGAGTTCAATAGCGCGGCGGGCGCCGCGCCCAACCCGGCGAACTGGAATTACGATCTCGGCGGCGGAGGCTGGGGCAATGGCGAAGCGGAAGTCTACACGGAACAGCCCGGCAATGTCTTCCAGGATGGCAACGGCAACCTGGTGATCCAGGCCGAGGAATCCTCCCCCGGAAACTACACGTCGGCGCGGCTGCAAACCGGTGCGCCCGGCTCCGACATAACGACCACGGATCTCAGTTGGCAGTACGGTCTGATCGAAGCTCGCATCAAGCTCCCCGTTGGCGGCCAGGGCATCTGGCCCGCCTTCTGGATGCTGGGCGAAGCCATCGGGACAGTGAGTTGGCCCCGTTGCGGCGAAATCGACATCATGGAGAACTTTGGAGCCTTCAACAACAACGAAACCGTGAACAACGGCACGCTCCACGGCCCCGCGAGCAGCGTCACCACCACCTCCGACTACAACAACGGCGACGGTGTGGGCGCGTCGACTACGCTGCCCTTCGGCGAGACCGTCTACGACGACTATCACGTCTACTCCATCCAATGGTCTGAAAACTCCATCGAATTCCTTGTCGACGGGACTTCCTATGAAACGGACACGCCGGCATCGCTGCCCTCGGGCGCCGTGTGGGTCTTTAACAACGGGCCATTCTTCATCCTGCTGAACTTCGCCATTGGCGGTCCGGGCACGTTCCTGGGAACGCCGAACGCCAGCGTGCCGTTCCCGCAGCAATTGGCGGTGGACTGGGTCCGCGTCTATCAGGCCACCGCCGTTACCGCGACCACGCCGGTGATCACGCCCGGCCGCGTGGTGAACGCGGCCTCGTATCTGGGGGCCATTTCACCGGGCAGTCTGGCGGCCGTGTACGGCAACAATCTGGCCGACGCGATTCATCTGGTGCCGACCGCCGGGGTTGGTCAGAGTTTTCCGACAAACGTGGCAGGCGTTACGGTGAGCGTCAACGGCGTGAATGCCCCGCTGACTTACGTCTCTCCGACGCAGATCAACTTTCAGGTGCCGTGGGAAACGCCGACGGGGGCGAACGG
>CAYVPZ010000601.1:0-3524 GCA_964453955.1 uncultured Solibacteraceae bacterium
CCAAGGTGGGGCTGCAGATTCCCGCGGGCGTGACGCTCATCGGCCCGGCCATCGAGGACATGATTCGCGGCGGCGCGGAGGTTGGCGAATTCACCGTGCAGCGTTTCTTCGCGCTGCACGTGGTGGTGCTCCCGGCGCTGTTCCTGCCTCTGCTCGGCCTGCATCTCTGGCTGGTGCAAAAGCACGGCAACGCGGTGCCTCCCGCCGAGGAAGCGAAGCCCGCCGCCGCGCGCCTCAGCATCCCCTTCTTCCCGAACTTCTTCGCCAAAGACCTGGCCATGTGGCTGATCGCGCTGAACGTGCTGGCGCTGCTGGCGTCGTTGTTCCCGTGGGGCCTGGGCCGGCCGGGCGACCCGCTGGTCCCCGCTCCGCCGGGCATTCATCCCGAATGGTATTTCATGAGTTCCTTCGAGATGCTCAAGGTGCTGGGCCGCTGGTTCCCGGGCGCCGCGGGCGAGGCTCTGGGGATGATCATTTTCAACGCGGGCCTGGTGCTGTGGTTCCTGATTCCCTTCTACGACGGCTCGAACGATTCCGGACGGCGCGGGCGCATCGCGCACTACTTCGGCCTGCTGGTGCTGTTCGTGCTCGTCGTCACCACCGCGGCCGGCTATCAGAGTCTGAAATAGGAGACTGGCGATGAATTATCCATTCTGGGACGTGCCTCTGATTGGCAGCGGCTGGGTGATCGGCTGCATCGCGATTTTTCACGTAATGATCTCCCATTTCGCGGTCGGCGGCGGCTTTTATCTGCCGCTGGCCGAAAGAAAAGCTCTGAAGGAGGGTCGCGCCGAGTGGCTGCAGACGCTGCGCGGCCACGCGCGATTTTTCCTGGTGCTCACCGGGGTTTTTGGCGCGATCTCCGGCGTGGGCATCTGGTTCGCCATCGGGCTCACCCACCCCGAAGCCACCAGTACGCTGATCCACAACTTCGTGTTCGGCTGGGCCATCGAGTGGGTGTTCTTCATTGTCGAGCTGACCACGGCGGCGGTTTATTACTACACGTGGGGGCGCATTCCCGACGCGCTGCACCTCAAGGTGGGCTGGGTCTACGCCGGTGCGTCGTTCTGCACGCTGGTGATTATCAACGGCATTCTCACGTTCATGCTGACGCCCGGCGAGCCGTGGCTGCAGGTGGCCGGCACGGGCGCGGAAGCGTCGCGCTTCTGGCAGGCCTTCTTCAATCCGACCTACTGGCCCAGCCTGTTCCTGCGCACGGTGGTTTGCACTTCCCTCGCGGGTGTGTGGGCGCTGGTCACCACCAGCCGAATCGACGGCGTGAAGCAGCCGGCGCTGAAGATCGAGCTGGTGCGCTGGAGCGTGAAGTGGCTGGTGCCGTCGTTCGTGCTGATGCCGCTGCTGCTCGGCTGGTATCTGTGGATGGTGCCGGTGTCGCAGCGGGCGCTGCTGAGCCTGGGGATGTCCACCATCGGCTCGGGAGCGTTCACGCAGGTGACGCGCGCGGCGCTGGTGATTGTGATGTCGTCGGCGACCATTCTGGCCATCGTGTACTTCCTCGCCTACCGCAACCCGCTGGACTTCACTTTCTCTCACGCGGTGGCGGTGGTGGGGGTGGCGCTGATGGCCACGGCTTCGGCGGAGTACTCGCGCGAGATGCTGCGCAAGCCCTACGTAGTGGGGCGGCACATGTTCTCGAACGGGATGCGGGTAAAATCGGTGGCGGCGGCCAACCGCGACGGCTATCTGGCGCACACCATGTGGACGCGAACCAACGTGAGCCCGCAGTATGCGCGCGGGGAAGCGATATTCCGTGGCGAGTGCATGTCCTGCCACACGGTGGACGGCTACCGCTCGATGCGGCTGCTGCTGAACGGCCGCAACCGCGCGGGGATCACGAACCTGCTGGCCATGCTGCACGACTACAAACCCGATTCGCCGTACCGGCGCTTCATGCCGCCACTGGCGGGGACAGACGAAGAGGTGCGGCTACTGGGGGATTATCTGGACCACCTGGAGAACGGCGCGGGGGCGCAGTAGCGGCACGGAATTGGCCACAGATGAACGCAGATAAACATGGACAGCTCCCTCGGCCGAAACCGGCGTTATCTGCGTTAATCTGCGTTCATCTGTGGCTAATAAATCGGTGGTCCATCACCCCACCTGCTTCCGCCCAAACCCGCCCGTCGACACCATCGGCGGCGGCGCGGGCGCCGTCTCTTCCGGCGGCGGCGCCTTCTTCGGGCGCGAGTCCAGCTTCGTGGTAATCAACTGATCGCGCACCTTCTTCCACTTCGGCGAACCGGGCGCAGCGCCCGCCGCGGCCGCCTCCACGTCGCGATCGGTCACTTCCAGCGCCATCGGCAAATACTTCGTCAGGTAGTTCTTAATGCGATCCTGCACCAGCCGGTGCGCCGAATGCGTCAGCAGGAACAGCACCTCTTCGCCCGGCGCATCCACAATCGCGTGGTACACCTGCGAGGCCTTCTGCAGCCGCGCCGATTTGGCGGCCGTCTCCAGTTTCTTCGTCCGCGCCTCCAGCTTCTGCCACTGGTTCACGTCGTCCTTGCCCATGCCCAGGCCGTTCACCAGCGCCGCCTTCTCCTTCGCCGACAGCTTCTCGGTCAGCACATACATGAACAGGCCGAAGTTCTCCAGCTTCAAATCGGCCCCGAACGGAATCATCTGCTTCGCCTTTTGCAGCTTCTGGAAACCCGCCAGATTCAGCTTCCCCCCGGCCAGCGCGGGCGAAAACAAGTGGATCAGCTTCTCCTCTTCCAGCCCCGCCAGCACCAGCGACGGATCGGCCTCCTCGGCAATGTGATGCAGTTCCTCCAGCAGCGCGTCCGGGGCGATCTTCGTTTCGAGACCCGCCTCGCGAACGTTCTGATACTGGCTCCAGGTGCGCTCGTCCACGGTGAATCCCAGCCGCGCCCGCAGGCGGATCAGCCGCAGCAGCCGCACCGGATCGTCGTAGAGCGCGTAGTTGGAAACCGCCCGCAGTTCCTTGCGTTCCAGGTCGCCGATGCCGTTGTTGGGATCCACCAGCAACCCGCGCGAGGCGCGCGAGAGCGACAGCGCGATGGCGTTAATGGTGAAGTCGCGGCAGCGCAGATCTTCGTGGATGGTGGCCGGCTGCACCTGCGGCTTGCCGCCGGGCTTGGGATACTTCTCCACCCGCGCGGTGCCGATGGTGGTGCGCACCTCGCCCGGAAATTCCATGCGCACGAATTTGCGGTGCTCGTCGTTCTCGGTGATGGTGGCCCCGCTGCGGGCGGCGATGCTGCGCGCCAGCTTGGCGGCGCTGCCTTCCACGGTGAAATCGATTTCGCGAATGGGGAATCCGCCCAGCATGTCTCGCAGGGCCCCGCCGGTGAGAAACAGGCCGACGTTGGCCTCGGTGGCGGCAGCCTGCACCTCGCCGATCATCCGGATCTGTCCGGCGCTCAAGTGATTCTCGAGCATGAACATGTAGTCGCTCATATACGCCTCGCCATGCTGCCCCGCAGCCTACGCCCGGGGGTGGTGCTCATCAATCGTGCTCCGAAGCCTCGATCGGGCGACAT
>CAYVPZ010000602.1:0-3522 GCA_964453955.1 uncultured Solibacteraceae bacterium
GAAGGATGGTGAAGCGTGGCTTGTATTGCTTGTCGAGGTTGTTCTCGAGCGCCAGCGCTTCCTTCTCGTTGTCGACCAGGATGTAGTCGACGTCCGCCGCTTCGGCGATGAGGCTTCCCGTTTTCGCGTCGGCCAGCCGCTCTTCCACGAAGTAGCTGCGCACGCGGCTGCGCAGGCTTTTCGCCTTCCCCACGTAGAGGACCGCGCCGTGGGCGTCCTTGTAAAGGTAAACTCCCGGGAGGGTGGGCAGCTGCGCGGCTTGTTCCTTGAGTGCGGGCCGCGGTTCCATCGCAAAGTTATACTCTAATTGTGACACGAGCGTTCCTCCCGGTGATGTTTTTGGCCTTTCTGATGCCCCTGGGACGCGCGCAGGACAAGCCCGCGCCGCCGCCCGCCGAGGAGCCGAAATACCAGGAACCCGTCGAAGAGGACGCCGTCGAGAACCCCAAGCCGAAGGTCTACGCCTTTAACCCGATGCAGGCCCAGAAGGAGCTGACCGTCGGCAATTTCTACTTCAAGCAGGGCAAGTTCCACTCCGCCGCGCTGCGTTTCGAAGAGGCCACGAAGTGGAACCCGGCGCTGGCCGACGCGTGGTTGCGCCTGGGCGAGGCCGACGAAAAACAGAACGACACGGACGCGATGCGCAAGGCGTTCGAGAAATACCTGACACTCGATCCCAAGTCGAAGGCCGCCGATACGGTGCGGAAGAAACTGGCCACCACCAACGCGTCAGCGAAGAAGCCGTAGGCGCCGGCCGTTGCGCCGGCGCGCTTCCGCCGAGAGCACCGCCAGCAGCCGCCGCACCCCCGCATCCCAGTTGGGAAACAGATCCACGTACTGAATCTGCCGCGATACGCAGGCGGGCACCGCGCACTCTTCAAGCCGCACCGGGATGAAGAAGATGTCGTCCAGCGGTGTCTGCCGCGTGCATTCGAGGGCGAAGCGCAGCTCGCTCTGGAACGAACCGCGCTTGACCACCGCGCGCGGCGAGAAACAACCGAGGAAGAAATCGCTGGTGTGAATGGCCGTCTCGATGGCCCGCGGCCAGTTCTGTCCCGGCAGGAGTTTGGTTTTGTCGAACCATGGATCGAAGCGCTTCGCGGCTAGGGCGTCGTGCAGCCGGCGGACCACCGCGGCGTCTTCATCGACATACGCGAGGAATACCCGTGGACGATTCTGCGGGACAAGGCGCAATCCGCCCGGCCCGTTCGGCAGGAAGGTGCCCAGACCGTCAATCTCCACCCGCGCCCCTTCCGCCAGACACTCCCTGACGATCCGCACCAGGCGCTGTTCGGCCGCATCGCGGCTCTCGGTGCGAGGCATCAGCGCTTCCCTTTCGGTTTTTTTACTATGGGATGCAGGATGCCCACGCCGCGCAGGCGGGCATCGTGGCCTTTGCGCAGCTTTTTCAGAATGCCGGCCACCACACGATCCACTTCGTCGGCGGCCGCTCCCGGGGTGAGTTGTAGCTCATCGGCAAGGCGGCGGGCGATCTCCTGCTTTCCGTACACGACGATAATGTTACCCCTGGCGGCCTCGGCGGCGACGGCGGACGGGCCCGGCCATCATTGGCAAGACGCTGAAAAATAAAGACATTGGTTGTCTATGGTGGGGTCGCCGGCAGTTGTGAACGCTGTCCGGTGGCGCTCCTGGTTAACTGGTTTTAATGCAATCTTAAGGCGAGTTTCATGTAGCGCTGACATTATGTTCAGCGAAGCCGTAACGATTCCTGTTTCACCATACATCAAGGAGATTGCACAACTATGAAACTCGTGACCCTCATGCTCGGCCTGTCCCTCGCGCTCGGCTGCGTTGTTTTCGCCGATGATGCCGCCACCACAGCCACCAAGGCAACGAAGGCCAAGAAGACCAAGGCGACCAAGGCCAAGGCGACCAAGACGAAGGCCGCTGACACCACCGCGAAGTAACTGATCTCGTTCGAGTTTTTCCGGATCGCGCACGCCCGGCCGGGAAGGCCGGAGTGCGCGATTCGTGTGTTTGCCCTTCCGATGTCACGGTTAAATGGATTTAATGCCCCCTTAAGGCCGGGTTCATGTCGGCCTGACATGATGAGCATGGAGTGAGGCTGCTCACTCCGGAAACACAAGGAGAACACAAACAAATGAAGAAGATCATGGGCCTCATGCTCGGCCTTTCCCTCGCCCTCGGCTGCGTCGCGTTCGCGGACGATGCCGCGACCACCGCCACCAAGACCAAGGCCACCAAAGCCCACAAGACGCACGTGAAGAAGACCAAGGCCACCACCGCCGACACCACCGCGAAGTAACTTTTCGTCCATCGACATTCGGCGATCGCGCACGCCTGGCCGAAACCGGGCGTTGCGCGATTCGCGTTTTTTGGGGCGCCTCGGGCGGCACTGCTAAAATGGTTTGGCCATGACTCTGGAAGAACTGGAAAGAGAATACGTTGCGCTCCGCCAGCAGGCCGAAGCTGTGCGGAGCTATCTTTGACGCTCCCAATAAACGAGCGGAGCTGGCCCGCACCGAACAACAGGTCTCCGATCCCGACTTCTGGAACCAGCCTGAAAAAAGCCAGGAGGTAATGCAGAAGCGCAAGCGCCTCGAAGAGGGCATCGCCCGTGAGGCTCAGGTTGCGTCGCTCGTCTCCGATCTGGACACGCTGTTCGAGCTGGCCCGCGAGGGCGAGGACGTCCTGGGCGATATCGAGCGCGAAATGCAGGCCTTCCGGGCGCGGATCGACGAGCTGGAGACGGAAATGTTGCTTTCCGGTCCCAACGACGGAAAGAGCGCCATCCTCAATATCCATCCGGGCGCGGGCGGCACCGAGAGCCAGGACTGGGCCGAAATGCTGCTGCGCATGTACATGCGCTGGTGCGAGCGCAAGGGCCTGAACTGCGAGCTGACCGACCGCCAGGAAGGCGAGGGCGCGGGCATCAAGTCGGCCACCATCGAGGTGAACGGCGAAAACGCCTACGGGCTGCTGCAATCGGAGATCGGCGTGCACCGGCTGGTGCGCATCTCGCCCTTCGACGCCAACGCGCGGCGGCACACTTCGTTCGCTTCGGTATTCGCGTACCCGCAGGTGGATGAGGACGTGAAGATCGACATCAAGCCAGACGATTTGAAGATCGACGTATTCCGGGCCAGCGGGGCCGGTGGCCAGCACGTAAACCGCACAGAATCGGCGGTGCGCTTCACGCACATTCCCACCGGGATTGTCGTGCAATGCCAGAACGAGCGCTCGCAGCACAAGAACCGGGCCAGCGCCATGAAGCAGTTGAAGGCGCGCCTGTACGAGCACGAGCTGGCGAAAAAGAAAGTGGAGCAGGACAAGCTCGAAGACACGAAACTGGACATCAACTTCGGGAGTCAGATTCGCAACTACGTTCTGGCGCCGTACCGGATGGTGAAAGACCTCCGCTCGCGGCGTTCCATCGGCGACGTCGACCGCGTTCTGGATGGCGACATCGACCCGCTGATTCATTCGTATCTGGTGTGGCGCAAGACCGGCAGGACCGCCAGTGACGGAAAAGACGACGCC
>CAYVPZ010000603.1:0-3499 GCA_964453955.1 uncultured Solibacteraceae bacterium
CGACGCGCCGTACTTCGTGGACATCGTGAACGACACCCTGGTGGACCAGTTCGAGGGCCGCGATTTCCAGACCAAGCCGTATCGTGTGTACACGACGCTGGACCTGCAACTGCAGCGCGACGCCGCCGAAGCCGTTCGCCTGGGCATGGCCGAGGTGGACAAGGCCATCGCCCCCCGCCGCCGGAGGGATCCGAACTACCCCGAGCCGCAATGCGGGCTCATCGCGTTGGATCCGCACACCGGCGAGATCCGGGCCTTCGTGGGCGGCCGCAACTACGGCGTCAGCCAGCTTGACCATCTGGTGGCCAAGCGCCAGCCCGGGTCGTCGTTCAAGCCATTCGTCTACGCCACCGCGCTCAATACGGCCATCAACGGCGGGCAGCCGCTGATCACGCCGGTGTCGCTGCTGAACGACACGCCCACCACCTTCTGGTTCGACAACAAGCCCTACGAGCCCGGCAATTTCAGGAAGAATTTCATGGGAACGGTGACCCTGCGCACCGCGCTCGCCCACTCGCTGAACGTGGCCACGGTGCAGCTTGCCGAGGAGGTGGGGTACGGCAACGTGGTGAATCTGGCGCGGCGCGCCGGCATGAACATGGATATCCATCCCACGCCTTCGGTGGCCCTGGGCTCGTACGAGGTGACCCCGCTGGAGATTGCCGGCGCGTACACCATCTTCGCCAACAGCGGCGTCTACGTGAAGCCGGGCTTCCTCGCCAGTGTGCGCGACCAGGACGGCACGGAGATTTTCCGCGCGCAGCCGGAGAGGCGCGCCGTTCTCGATCCGCGCATCGCGTTCATGATGGTGAGCCTGCTGGAGGAAGTTTTGCGCAGCGGCACCGGCGCCGCCGTGCATGCCCGCGGCTTCAACCTGCCTGCGGCGGGCAAGACGGGAACGTCGGATTGGGATGGCTGGTTTGCCGGGTTCACCACCAAACTACTGTGCATCGTCTGGGTGGGTTTCGACGACGGCCGCCCGCTGGATCTGGAGGGCGCGCACTCGGCCCTGCCCGTTTGGACCGAGTTCATGAAACGCGCCGCCCTGCACCCCGACTATCGCAACGTCAGCCAGTTTGCGGCACCCGCGGGCGTGGATGCCGTGCAAATTGACCCGCAGTCGGGAGAACTGGCCACGCCTTCGTGCCCGCGGGTGATCACCGAGTACTTCGTGGAAGGCACCCAGCCGGTGGAGACCTGCCACCTGCACGGAGGAAGCGGCGGCGGACAGGTGGCGGGATGGGACACCGGAGAGCCCGACAACAATCAGACCGGCGCCCCGAGACGTACGGCGGTGCGCCAGCAGCAGGCCAGCAACGCCACTCCTAACGGCAACGCCCCGGCCCCGCAACAGCCGCCGCAGCCGCCACCGAAGAAGGGGTTCTTCAGCCGCATTCGCGACATTTTTCGATAGCCCGCCAGCGCCGAATGCAGGCGAAAACGCCTGCTCTACAGCGGCGGATGAATCGGCTGCAGTCTTGTGGAGCAGGCGTTTTCGCCTGCATTCAGCCCTCGTCTCTCAGGCCGCCGGTTTGGGTTTCATCACCAGCGCCGCGATCAGGCCCACCAGCAGGTAATCGACAATCTGCGTGAACATATACGCCGCCGTGTAGCTGGTCGGGTAGCCAAACCAGTTCCAGTAGGGAACGTTGGTGGTGATGGACGCCACGATGCCAATCAGCGTCACAAAGCCCACGCGCGCCCCGAAACCCGTCAAACGGGTACGCGAGAGCAGAAACACCGCCAGCAGCGCTTCGATCACTTCCGTCAGAAACTCGGTGGCAAGCTGTGCCGGTTCCATCGCTTTGGCGCCCGGCGGGTGATAGAGGAGCAGGCCCGAAGGATTGCGATCCAGCTTGCTCTGGTATCCCGCCATGCCCTCGCGCCCCACGCCTGGAAAGACGTACAGGCCGGTGTTCGCGCCGATCCCGGTTTGGAGCGCCGCCAGTAGGGGTTGCTCGTTCGGTAAATCCTTCATTCCCACGGAGCCCAGCCCCAGAACCAGGTGAGCCAGCGAGGCCCACACAAACATCGCGATGCCGCCCAGCAGGCCCGCGAGAAGAATGCGCTTTGCCATGTTCCGCCTCCAGCGTGAAATGGTGCGTGGTCCAGTGTATCCGATTTTTGCGGCGCGGTACGCCCGTGGCAAAAGTCGACGCAGGCCAAAGGCCTGCTCCACAAGCGCTGCAGACCATTCATCTGCCGGTGTGGAGCAGGCGTTTTCGCCTGCATTCGGCCGTCGTTAGGACTTGCGCCACGGGCTGCTAGAATCACAATTTATGTCTCCTGTTCGGGGTGTCCTGCGCATTACCGCGATCTGCTCGATCGCGTCGGCCAGCCTGCTTGTGGCGGCGAAGAAACCGCTCACCATCGACGCGATCGTGGAAGCGCGCCGCGACCGTGGCGCACCGGCCGTCTGGGCTCCCGATGGCCGGCGCTTTGTCCACGAGAAGGATCACCGGGTGTACCTGTACGACGTGCCCTCGCGGTCCGACAAGGAACTCCTCTCGCTCGAACCGCTCGAAAAGCAGGCGGTGGAAGAGCCGGCGCCCGCGGTCTTCGGATGGCAGAACCGCCGCGTGCGCGACGAGCCCATCCAATGGTCGTCTTCGGGCCAGGAACTGCTCCTGTCGGTGAAGGGCGACCTGTTCCTGTGGCGCTTCTCCACCGGCAAGACCGAGCAACTGACCGCCACGGCAGAGACCGAGGCAGACCCGAAACTTTCCCCCGACGGCGCGCGCGTGGCCTTCCGCCGCGACCACGATTTGTACTCCCTCGAGATCTCCACAAAACGCATCACGCAACTTACCCGCGACGGCTCCGCCACGCTGCTGAACGGCCAGTTGGACTGGGTGTACCCGGAGGAGCTGGACCTCGGAACGGCGTACTGGTGGTCTGGGGACAGCCGCCGGATCGCCTACATGCAGTTTGACGTGAGCCACGAGTTTGTCTACCCGCAGACGCAGCTCACCGCTCTGCGCGCGCTGTACGAACCGGAGCGTTATCCGCAAGCCGGGACTCCAAATCCGGGGGTGCGCGTCGGCGTGGTCCCGGTGGACGGCGACGAGCCGCAAACGGTCTGGCTGGACCTCGGCGATACGAGTGATTACCTGATTCCGCGCGTCGACTGGTTGCGCGATTCCCGCCACGTTGCGGTCCAGCGGGCGAACCGCATTCAGAACCGTCTCGATCTGCTGGTTGCCGACGCCGCCACCGGAGTAAGCCACACCGTGCTCACCGAAACCGACCGTTACTGGATCAACATCGGCGACGTGTATCGTTTCCTGAGCGCCTCCGACGAGTTCCTCTGGTCGAGCGAGCGCGACGGCCATCGCCATCTCTGGCTTTACTCGCTGGACGGCCAGCAGCGCGCGCGGTTGACCCAGGGTGATTGGGAGGTGGAAAGCATCGCCGGCGTCGACGAGGCGCGCAAGCTGGTCTACTATGTCTCGAACGAGGGCAGCCCGCTGGAGAATCAGCTCTGGCGAGTCGGTTTGGA
>CAYVPZ010000604.1:0-2494 GCA_964453955.1 uncultured Solibacteraceae bacterium
TCAATCCCGCGAAACGGAAAGCCCAATCACTGCGGATGAAAGCGTATTGGGCGAAGCGAAAGAAGCAGGCGGCGAAAGCTCAGGCATCATCGTAGCGCCGCGCGCGCAAGGATTGGTGCGCTACTGCGAAGGGCTCCTGGGACCGCCGCTAACTGGCGGTCTGGCCCGTTGAAAGCGAGGCTGCGGACGGTTGTGCGGTACTGCCGCCTGGCGATGTGGAGGACGACGACTCGCTCGGCGTGTACGCCGCGATCAACTGGCTGACCAGGCTGGACAGATCCGGGCCTTGGGTGGACGGCGTGGAGGAAAGGTCGGCGAACTGGAGCACCCCAACCGCGACGGAATCCGACAGCACACTACTCAGGTCGCCGCTCTTCTGCAACGCAGAGAATTCCTGCTGCGCGCTTACTTCATTTGTTGCCTCGGAGCTGGCGGACGCCGGCGACGGTGTCAGAGAGTCGATCAGAGTCAATGGGTTGAAAGCGCCCAACCCGTTCACGGCAGAGCCCATAGAGTGCTCCTTTACATTCCTGAATCGACTGGAGTCACTCGCTTCAACATGGGAAGAAGGTACCGTCCTGGGGGCGAACGGGGTTGGCTATACCAGCGAATTCATGCAGACGAACCACGGAACGGCAGCGTTTGATAGCCATCGAACACTAACTGACGCGTCGTTCTGCGAGGCCCTGCGATTTGACGAGTCGGCGCCAAACCTTGGCGGAATGGCTGAGGTGCACCCCAAGCGGTGGTTTTCAGCCAAGCGTTCACACCTCGCCATGACATAAGTCATTTAAGCTCCGCATACATGGGATTGGCACGTGGCTTGCACTCTACACAGCCAGAAGTATTGGAGGTTCTCATGAATCGGACAATGCAGACCGTGTCGTTCAAATCCGCGATGCCGGCGTTAGCTCTCGCCGCGGTTCTGATGTTGCTTGGTCCCACGACGGCAATGGCCCAGCGTGGCGGTGGTGGACGCGGCGGGCACTCTGGCGGCAGTTTCTCCGGCCGTTCGTTCTCCGGCGGCGGTGGACGCAGCTATTCTGCCCGGTCCCATTCGGCCCGCACCTATTCCGGCGGTGGGCGCAGCTATGCCGCCCCTTACGCGGGACACGGCTATTCCGGCGGTCGTAGCAACTACAGCGGCCGATACTCCGGTGGAGGAGGCGGTTACTACGCTGGCCGGTTCTATGCCGGCCGAGGCTATTACTACGGTGGGCGCTTCTGGGCTCGCCCTTACTTTGGCGTCGGCATCGGCATCCCGTTCGGCTGGGGCTACAACTCGAATTACGGTTGTGGCTACTATGACGGATACGGCTATTGGCAGCCGGCTCCGTGCTATCCGAACGTCTACTCGGGTTACTGATCGAATCGCTCTGACGAATCAAACAAGCGCGCGAGCGGCGAGGCCGCCCGCGCGCTTCCCTTATCCGGCCCACTCAGCCGCCCATTCCACCACGCGGCGTGTCGGCGCAGGTCGCCCTTGCTGTGACCGGAGCGCGTCGAAACCCCAGGTGACGAGCGCAGGGGGGACGTTGTCTCGGGTTATCGGTAGCCAACGGACGCTGGGGCACTCTTGGCCACGCCAGCGCTACAATGTTCGCGTGGCTTTGGCCAGATAATCGAGACGTCCTTCGGCATCTTTGTGCCCTTCGGGATGTAATTCCCAGACTCTACCAACGCCGCCATTTGACTGTTTGCGCGCGCCAGGCAGACGCCGTTAAACAGACCGGCCAAAGCCCGCCTTTCTGTCAACGCTGCTCGATAAAACTTTCAACCTGCAAATCGGGCCTCCATCGAGCCTCTCTTGTTCTGGTTTCAGAACAGGGACGGCCTAAGTCGATGATCCATAGTTACGCAGATCATGCAGAACGTCGCCCGGAAAATACTCTTTGTTCTGAAAACGGAACAAGCCAGTTGTGGAATAGAGTAAACACCTCTCCGCTTGACGGAAACACCTCCTTCGTGCATAAACGAGTTGCAAGTTTTCATAACAGACTACCACCGGGAGAGCAATCATGCGCCTCCCATTGCGCCGTGTCGGGCCTCTTGCGCTATTGGTGTGTCCGTGCGTTGTTCTGGCTGAGGTCGATTTACCAGCGATATTTCGGCACTGTTTTGGTCACCCGGGCATTGCAGCGATACAAAATGAGAGTACTATTAATACATCGGCACGGAGCCCGGCGACGCTTGTCGCAACGTAAAAGGGTTACCACAGCCGCTAGGCGACCTGTTCCGTTCCTGATTGGGCTTCGCATCGACGGCCACCGCTTCTTCGGGCGCCTCACAGCCCGCCGCGTGGAGGCGTTGAGTGCAATGTCGTTGGAGGCTTGGATCTGCAATGAAATCCGTGTGGGGACTTGTCGGTGTCTTCTGCCTCCTGCTCGCCGGGCCGCTGTTCGGGCAACAGGATCGAATCAGCTGCGCGATCGACGATAAAGCGCTTCCTCGTTCTGGACAGCACGGTCCGTCCGCTGGCGCTGGCGGAGCACGG
>CAYVPZ010000604.1:2504-3479 GCA_964453955.1 uncultured Solibacteraceae bacterium
ATGAGGGGCTGGTGGAGCCCTCCCTGCAGCTTCCCTGGATGACTCTGTGGTTCAAGCGGACCCCGGCCCAGGAAGACGCTCTTGCACGACTGCTGGCCGAGCAACAGAACAACTCATCGGAGAAGTACCACAAATGGCTTACCCCGGAGGAGTACGCGAAGGAGTTTGGCCTCAGCCCGGGCGATATCGAGAGGGTCGCCGCATGGCTTGAAGGTCAGGGCTTCCGTGTCGAGTACAGGGCCAATGACCGGGACTTCATCTCCTTCAGCGGCACCGCCGACCAGGTGCGGGACACGTTTCAGACGGAAATCCACCGCTACACGATCCGGGGAGAATCTCACTACATCAACGCCACATCGCCGTCCGTGCCCGAAGCTCTCTCGGACGTGGTGCTGTCGCTGCAGGGTCTGACTGACGTGCATCTGCAGCCCCGAGTGATGCGCGGCAAGCCGGCCGTTACGCTCCATCCAAACGAGGACAATGGCGATGGCACCGAGAGTCTTGCGCCGGACGATATCGCGACCATTTACAACATCACTCCGTTGTACCAGCAGGGAATCAGCGGCGCCGGGCAGAGTATCGCCGTACTGGGCGGGTCGGGGATCAACCTGGATGACATCCGCGCCTTCCGCAGCCACTACAACCTGAAGGGGGCCGATCCGCAGATTATCGAATGCTGCGGCACGGATCCGGGCGAGACCATGGACGAGGCCGAACTGGAAGCGGACCTGGATGTGGAATGGAGTTCGGCGGTGGCCCGCAGCGCCAACATCATCTTCGTCTATGCCCCGAACCCGATTGACACGGTGCAATACGTGGTCGACCACAACGTGGCGCCGGTGTTCAGCGAGAGTTTTGGCGTCTGTGAGGCGGGGGCCGTGGCGATGGGCCTCTCTTTCGATACCTATCGCTCCCTGGCTCAGGCGGCGAATGCCAAGGGACTGACGTGGCTGGACGCGAGCGGCGACTCCGGTG
>CAYVPZ010000605.1:0-3478 GCA_964453955.1 uncultured Solibacteraceae bacterium
ACGGTGGAGTGTTTTCAACGGCTTTCCGGTGCGGAATGTCGTCGCCTGTCCCGAAAATCCTCCTCCTCGCGCCTATCGCGCTCGCGCTCTACCCTGCTTTGGGTTTTGCCGTGACGGGGGCTGCTTCAGAGAAGCTCGTTCTCTCGCGCACGTTCATCCTTCGCGGGTAGCGCCGGAAGGAGACGGCAATGGCGGGTTCGGGAAGCTGCCAAGGACAGACTGTCCCGCGGGCCCTTGGCCGCTTTAGGCTGCCGTCCTTCGCTCGCGCCGCCGCTCCCTACCCTATCGCATGCCCTGTTCATTTTCATCCCGTCGGAGGAGGTTCCCCTCATAACCTGACTGTTCCCGAATTGGACGCACAATGGCTTCCGCCACAGGTCTGTCCCCGCGTTTTGCCGTTCCCTGCCATAATAAGAGCTTCGAGGCACCCATGATCAGCAAGGCCCCTGTTCTCCTCCTCGCGCTGTGCGCGCTTCCCCTGTTGGCTGCGCCGCCCATGACCACCATCACCGTGCATGTGACCAGCCTCTCGGGCAAGCCCATCGATCACGCCGGGGTCATCGTGAAGTTCATCTCCGGCCACGACAAGCTCAAGCTGGGCAAGTCCATCATGACCCAGTACGAGCTGCAGACCACCCAGGAAGGCGAGGCCAAGATCCCGCCGATCCCGCAAGGCAAGATTCGCATCCAGGTGATCGCCAAGGAGTACCAGACCTTCGGCGATATCTTCGACATCACCGACACCGAGAAAACGGTGGAGATCAAGCTGAATCCGCCGCAAAGCCAGTACTCGGTTCACGAGTAGCCGCCCGGCCCCGCGCAAACAGAACCATGGACGATCTGCCACAAACCGAGCCCGCCTCCCCCGCGCCGCCCGTCTCCAACCCGTCGTGGGAACGCGTGCAACTGGCGCGGCATCCCAAGCGCCCGCACTCGCTCGACTACATCCAGCGCATCTTCACCGGCTTTCAGGAACTGCATGGCGACCGCGGCTACGCCGACGACCCGGCGGTGGTGGGGGGCATGGCCTGGTTCGACGCGCAGCCGGTCATGGTGGTGGCTCAGCAAAAGGGCCGCGACACCAAACAGAAACTGCACCGCAATTTCGGCATGCCCAAGCCGGAGGGCTATCGCAAGGCCATGCGGCTGATGCGCCTGGCCGCCAAGTTCGGCCGCCCCGTGATCAGCCTCGTCGATACCCCCGGCGCCTATCCCGGCATCGACGCCGAAGAGCGTGGCGAGGCCGAGGCCATCGCCGTCAACCTGCGCGAAATGTCCCGCCTCCCCATACCCGTGATTGTGGTGGTGATCGGCGAAGGCGGCAGCGGCGGCGCGCTGGCCATCGCCGTGGGCAACCGCGTGTACATGCTGGAGAACGCCATCTACAGCGTGATTTCGCCGGAGAGCTGCGCGGCCATTATCTATCGCGACGCGGGCAAGGCTCCCCGCGCGGCCGAGGCGCTGAAGCTGACCGCCCCGGATCTGCTCGGCCTGAAACTGATCGACGGCATCGTCGCCGAGCCGCCCGGCGGCGCGCAGAACGATTACGACGCCTCCGCCGAGGCTCTGCGCCACCAGCTCCGCGAAGCCATGCTGGAGCTGTCCGGCCTCTCGCCCGCGCAGTGCATCGAGGAGCGCTACGGCAAGTTCCGCTCCATGGGCAGTTTCTTCACCGGAGGCGGCGCCTGAGGAAGCTCTGGTGGGTGCTGATCTCCGTCGGGTTCGTCCTCCTGGTGGTGGCCGCGCTCATTCGCTCCACCATGAATCTGGCGCAGTACCGCGTCGAGGTGTGCATGGAGTACCAGGGACGCTCGTCCTGCCGCACCGCCGCGGGCAGCACCGAGGAATTCGCGCTGCGCAGCGCCACCGGCAACGCCTGCGCGCTGATCGCTTCCGGCGTCACCGACAGCATGGCCTGTGAGCGATCCGCTCCCCGCAGCGTGCGCTGGCTGAAGCGGCCATAGCGTCCGGTTTGGAAGTTCATTCCGTATTGCCGCGCAGCGACGCGCGCAACGCAATTAGGCTGTAAGGAGACGGCTTGAAACATGGATTCGGAACGAAGTCAGGGCTCTCGGACCCTGGTCTCGGTTGTGGTCGTGGTAGTCAGCGTCGCACTGAACGCACAATCCACCGAGGGTTTACGACTGCCGCCGAGAGCTGTTGTGATCGAGCGATCCACAATCCCCCAAGAAATCCACCGTGATCGTGAGTTGGTGCTGTGGATGCTCTCGCCCCAGAGACACGACCGGGGCGAATTCTCCGGGACGAACTCCTATACCTGTCCAGAAATGACCCTCGGGAGCTATTACGCCGGGCCGACCCGTATTTCCCTCATGGACACCAGTGCCGATAGAGTTGTCAACACGCTCATCCTCCGCCATGCGGACGGTAGCGAAGACTCCTTTGATGTTCCTTACCGGATACTGGCTGACTACTATTACCTCGTGCCCGGAAACAAGGACGGGGCCGAGGGGAAACCGGCGCTTCTGGCGCTTCGCGACCTCAACGGCGATGGACTGCCTCTGGAAACGGCGTTCTTCGAGGCCGAAGCATGCATGGGTCTGCCGACAACGTTGATCGGCTACAGCCCAACCCGAGACAGGGTCATTCAATACGAGGTGGAGTTGAAGATCACCGAACAGAAAACAGTCGAGGGCCGCGGAATCGTGAACACAGGTAGCCCTGTCACGGAAACGTCAACGTGGGGGACTACCTGTTCGCCCAGAAGCCAGTTCGGCCCGGGAACTGGTCGTACAAGATCGACTATACCGGACGGGGCGGCACTCTTGACTCCTACGATGTCCACTACGATCCCTCTCGCGAGAAGTTTTTCGGGACACTCTCCATGCTCAGTCCTCCTTAGCGTACCCAATCGCATCCGGTCCGGCTTACTAATCCTTACACTCCCGCCGTAGCGGAACGCACGCTGCTGGCATCCAGTTATTTTGCGACTTCCATTTACAGTTTTGGCCGCGTTTTCTTCGTTCCTCTGCGCTTTTGCCGCGGATCCGGCCATCGTCCTTCCGCCGCTGCACACGTCGCTGAAAGTGGACGATCAGCCGGTAGATATCGTCGTCTCCGGCTCCGTCGCCAGGGTCTCGGCCGATCGCCGGCAGGACGTTTTCCGCGCCACCATCGAGGCCGACCTCGGCGGCCTGCAGGACAGCATCACCCCCATCCTGCGCGCGCAACTCAATAAAGACGACCGCTGTGGCGAGCGCCTCTCCATCGAACAGGCGAAGCTCGCTCCCGCCGCGCCTGCGGGCACTCTCAACACCAGCCTCCACTACGAGAAATGGGCCTGCATCAAGGCGTTTCACAAGGACGTGGCGAAGCGCCTGGCAGGAGGCAACGGGACCGTTGAAGTGCGCCTGACGCCCGAGGTCCGCGACGGCGACGCGGTGCGGCTCCGCGCGGAACTGGGGGCCATCCAGGCCGACGGCAGCATCGGCGAGCTGCTGAAGTCGCCCACGTTCAC
>CAYVPZ010000606.1:0-3477 GCA_964453955.1 uncultured Solibacteraceae bacterium
GCCGGTGGTGGTGCGGGCGATCGTATTGGCCGCGCCCGTCGACACCAGGTTCATGGCGAACTGGCTGCTCACGTTGCGGTCCAGACTGGCGAAACGTACACGCAACACGATCTGCTTCTCCACCGGTTCCGTATCGACGCGCAGATTGCTGACAATCTGCTTGGCAAATGGCGCGGCCAAAGCCATGGCCCGGTCCCCGACTTCCTTGGATGGAACGTGGCCGGTCATGGAGAGCGAGTCCCGGGAAGACTGCACGTGGATCTCGGCATTGGGAAAGGTCTCCGCCAGCAGCCGCCGCAGCGGGTCGAGGTTCTGTTCGATGGTGATGTTGTAGAAGTTGCGCTGGCCCGATTTGCTCCACACCACCAACGTCGCGATACCCGACGCTTTTCCCTGCAGCAGGATCTCGCGGGAAGTGACCGGCGACGCATCCACCACGTCCGGATTACTGGTCGAAATGCGCGTGACGTCCACCGGATAGTCGATCACCACGCTCTTGCCGACGGTGAGCCGGAGATCCTCGGCGGAGCCCTGCGCTGGCAAACGGATTGCCGAGAGGAATGCAATCAGCATCGCCGCGGCACTGACGGTAAGAATTCGTTTTGACGCCATGACTATTTCCCCGCTGCCCCGGCCGGCTGGCCGGTGTTCACAACTTCCACGCTTCTCTGGGTGCCCCGGATCACCACGATCTGGTCCGGAGGCGGTGGCGGTGGCGGGACCGCCGCAACCGGCGGCGCCGGCTTGCGCGGCCGGGGCGCGCTCGCTTCCGGCCGGCTCTTATGGAAGCCGTACAGTTCGCTGAGCTCCTTGCCCGGCGTTTTCACCACCGTCTGGTCGCTGCCGTTGCGCAAAACCAGTTGAATCCGTCCTTCTCCGTTCGCCAGGGTCAGAACCTCGGCCTGGCTGGGATCGGCCAGCAGGGTCACCGTGGGAGCCGGGATGGCCCCGCCTTTGGCATCCGGCTGCATGGCCGTGCCCGCGGACAGGATCATCATGTTCTGCAGGCAGGTGGTGGTTACGGTGTCGTTCAGCGCCACCGGACGCCCGGTCACCAGCACGTCCACCCGCATCCCGGGCAGAACGAAGCCGGCCACGCCGCTAACGTCGTTGACCCTGATGGATACCGCGCGCATCCCCGGAGGGATAATGGGCGCCAGTCCAACGCCACTGCCGCGCGGGGCCAGCCGGGGGTCGAGGATCGGTTCATCCACCAGGATGTTGCTGATCACGGACCGGTCCACCACTTCCTCCATCTTCGAAAACGCCCCCTTGGGGAACGCCGCCGGCACGATCTTGTCGATTCTCAGATCGGCCGGCTTGATGGTCACGCCCACCGCGAGCGGTCTGGCGGCCACCACGACGTCTTTCGTTTCCGTCGGTTGCGATTCCGTCTTCTTGGGGCCGCCCGCGCGCGCCGTAATCTGGTAGAAGATGCTGGCCACCACCAGCGCGAATACCAGGCTGACCCCCAGAACAGTTAGAAATCTACGGTCCATATGCCCTTCTCCTGCTGCCCGTCATGGAACAAGACTCAGCAGCGCACCCATGGCGATTGCTGGCGCGTAGGGGATCGACTGATCCCGCTCGTTGTCCGGCTCCCTGCAGTCCTGAGCGCCGTCCCCATCGGTACGCTGCCGCCTCCATCGCCTCCACCCGCGAATCCCCAGCGCGGCGCACGCCATCACGCCGCCGATTCCCGCCGTCCACAACGCCGCCGCGAGCAGCCGTTCGATGCCCACAATCGCGCCGAAACCCGCCATCAGCTTCACGTCGCCGCCACCCATGCCACCCAGAAAATAAAAGACAAGGAAGACGCAGAACCCCGCGCCCAGACCGAGCGCGGCGCTGACTGCCCCTTTCCATCCGTTGCCGTACATGTGAATCGCAAACCCCGCTACTGCCGCAGCCACCGGAATCCAGTTCGAGATCCGCCTTTTCGTCAGATCCTCCGCCGAGGCGGAGAGCCCCACCGCGAGCGATGCCCACATCGTTGCCGTCACGGTTCCACCTGCCCCGCCACGTTCCCCCCTACGCCCGCTGAACGCGTTTGCGATCCGAACCATCGCCGCTCTCGCCGGGCGATGTGCCGCGGCCAAACCAACCCGACCGGAATGCCAGCGGGGTCAGGAACCCCGCCTGCAACGCGAACTCCGCCAATGCCTTACCGGAGGGCAGACGCCAGGGCCCGCCGCCTAACCATTCCACCGGGACGGTCGGGATCCGCAGATCGGAGCCTTTGTTCAGGAAAGCCGAACAGCCCGGGCTCGCCTTACGTCTCATTCATAATCCTTCCTGTGAGTACTTCGGCCGTTTGGGAGCTTTTCATTAGGGGAGGCCATGGCCATTTCTTAGTACGCCCGCTCCGGTTCTTTCCGCAGCACCCGCCCGGAAAGCGCCTCCCCGCCGCCCGCCCCGGCTCCCGCCGAGTTCCCCGCCACCCTCACGAACAGAAGCGCCTGCTTGTCGCCGCCGATCTGCCGCCATGCCGGATCCTGCCGCAACAATGCGCAAAGAGACCACTCCGGTGGAATCAGCGCCGCCTGAAAACCATACCGGTCGAGGAGTGCGCGCCACTGCCCCTGGCCATGCCACAAGTCGAGGTATTCGCCGCCAACACGGGGCCCGTAGAAATCCGTACGCCCATCCACAAAGACCTTAGTACTCGGCCAGAAACGAAACAGCAGGTAGTCCGCCCACTGATCGGTGGTTAGTACCCGCGTACCCGCAATCCGTTGCGCGTTCGCCGCGATCATCCGAACCGGGAACATCTGCTGTGGAAAGTCCACGGGCCAGAACGTGATCCCAGGCACCGCCGCGATCACCAGAACCACCAGCGCGGGAACCAGCGACCAGCGGCGGAAGTTCGCCGACGCGCCGGCCGCGACAGATCCCAGAATCCGCATCACCGAGCGCGGCTGGCTCCGTTCCACCAGAGCAGCCCACAAACGCGTCCCCTCCCCGGCGACGATGGGAGCCGCAACTGCCGCGAACAGCGGAATGTGCCGGGCGCTGGTCAGTGCGAGGTGGGCAAATCCAACAACCAGAAGAGGTTGCGTGAGAGATGTGCGGCGCAGGCAGGCGCCCGCCGCCAGTATGCCGGCCAACAGGAGAATCTCGAACTGGAACTGGTTCTCGGAGCGGAACGTGGGCGCCTGAAACTCCTGCACCACGTTCCTGATGTAGTCCGACCGCAGATACTCGATCAGATGGCGGTGCAATCCGAAACCGTACGGATTGACCAGGGTGGCCGCGGCACAAGCCGAGAACACCAGTCCGTACCTCGCCGCGCGCGGCCATCCTTCCCTCCCGGCGACGACGGCGCCCAGCGCATACAAACCCAGCACCACGAACACGATGGCGAAGCCACCGTGCAGGTTCGTCCAAAGCGCGGTGAGGGGGACCAGAAGCCACAGCGCGCGCGAGGGCCGCCGGCGATCGGCAGAATCAGCGACACCGCGGCCTCGCCCGGCATGC
>CAYVPZ010000607.1:0-3474 GCA_964453955.1 uncultured Solibacteraceae bacterium
CCGTTACCACGTTCACCGCGCAGGCCGGCGCCAGTTACTCGTTTACCCTCACGGTGACCAATACCGACGGGTTGAGCGCTTCCGCGAATGCCATCGTCACCACGCTGCACGCGCCGGCCAACGCGCAGATCCAGTTCTGCACGGCGCAACCGCTCTCCATCTCGCCCGGACAATCCACCGTCCTTTCCTGGGCCACCACGAACTCGACTTTGGTGAGCATCACGCCGGGGGTGGGAACCGTGGCCAACAGCGGCAGCGTCACGGTCACGCCGGCGCAGAGCACCACCTATGTGGTCACCGCCACCAGCGCGTCCGGCTCCTCCAGCACCTGCACCATCGGGGTCACCGTGACCCAGCCGGGTCAGAACCAGGGGCCGCAGATTGTGCTGTTCTCGGCCAATCCCGGCACCATCAGCCCCGGCCAGTCTTCCACGCTGACCTGGCAGGTGAACAACGCCACCAACATCTCCATCGCGCCGGCCATCGGCAACGTGGCGGCCAACGGCAGCTCTGGTGTTACGCCGGCCCAGACCACCACTTACACCATAACGGCATCGAACCAGTATGCGACGGTTTCAGCCAACGTCACCGTGGCCGTGACCAGCTCCGGCCCGCCGGTGGTGCCGCCGCCGGTGATCACTTCGTTCACCGCGAACCCAACGTCATCGCCGAATCCGGGGACTCCCATCGTCCTGAACTGTCTGGCCACGGGCACCAGACCGGGTGGGATACTAATCAGCGGTTACTATCCGGTTGACCAGAACGGCAACCTGACGGTGTACCCGCAGGCCACCACCACTTACATCTGCGTGGCCCTGAACAGCGTGGGTACTTCCGTCACCAGGACACTCACGGTGCCCGTCGGCTCCACTCCACCAGCGGGAAGCAGCGCGCCAAAGTTCAACCTGCCCAGCCAGGTGCAGACGCTGGTTCCGTATTACACCATCAACCTAACCGGGACCACCAGCCCGAGCGGCTCGTATCCCATCACCTACTCCACCAGGGTTCTGGGCGACGCCTTCGACAACGTGTCGAATGCCACCGGGGCCATGCCGACTGTGAATCTAATCGACTACACGAACAACGTAGAGGTGCTGATCACCGCCACCGATGCTAAGGGCGTGAGCTCGACGTTCACGATGACCATTTACTACGTTGGTCCGCCGCCGCCGTAGGGGCGAACCGGGAAGTCCGCAAAGGCCGGGGTCAAAAGCCCCGGCCTTTTCTATTTCAGATGTGGAGCAGGCCCTCGGCCTGCGCTGAATTTCGCGCCGGGAACGGGCCGCGCGCCTCCTCCAAACGGATCGCCACTTCCAGCAGCAGCTCCTCCTCATAGGGCCGGCCGACGAGCTGAATGCCGATGGGCAGGCCATTCCCGTCCAGTCCAAACGGAATCACCATGCCCGGCAGGCCCAGCAGGTTGAGCCACGTGGCCGGCATCATGGCCTCGAACAGGCCGATTTCCTTCGTCGCCGTCGGGTACCGCCGCTGGCGGTGTTTCCACGCGGTGGTCCCGCAAACCGGCGTAATCAGCACCGGGAACCGCTCCATCTGGCGCAGCAGCGCGGCCCGCATCTTGTCGCGGATGGCCAGGTTCTCCACCACTTTCGTCGCCGTGGGCTCGGGCTCCTCCAGGGCTCTTTTCATGAATTCGGTGCCGGTCCAGTGCGCGTCGTCTTCCCGCCCGGCGATCAGCGCCTGGGTCATGCGCGCGGGCAACTGACCGAAGAAGAACCACCAGAGGTTCGGCGCGCGTTCGAGACCGCGCGGCTCGAAAGGCTCCACGGGGAAACCGAGGGTCTCCGCCACCCGCGCCGCACGCCGCACCGTCTCGGTAATCTCGGGCTGCACCGGCACCTGATAGAACTGCTCCATCAGCCCGATCCGCAGCCCGCTCAGGTCGGGATTCCGCAGCGGCACTGGCGCCGAGAACGGGTCCTCGGTGTCGTATCCGGCCAGCACTTCAAACAGCAGCTTCACGTCGCGGGCATTGCGGGCCATGGGACCGCCCACGCCCAGCAGCCCGCCCGGGTGCGCAATCTCCGGCACGTGCCCGGCGGCGGAAACGCGTCCTGGGGTCGGCTTCAGGCCCGCGATCCCCGAAAAGTGGGCGGGAACGCGGATGGATCCGCCGCCATCGCTTCCGATGCCCCCCGGCGAGCAGAAGCTGGCGACGGCCGCCGCTTCGCCGCCGCTGGAACCTCCTGGGGTGCGCTCGAGATCCCATGGGCTGTTGGTCCGGCCGATGATGTAATTGTCGGTTTCGTAATTGCCCAGAAACTCCGGGCAATTCGTCTTTCCCAGTGGAATGGCCCCGGCCGCGCGAAGCCGCCGTACTGCGGTCGAGTCGCGCGCCGCGCGCCGGTCGCGATAGAACCGGCTTCCGCAGGTGGTGGGCAAGCCCTCCATGTCGAAACTGTCTTTGATGGTCACGGGCACGCCAGCGAGCGGCCCCGGCACTTCGCCTGCGCTCAACTGCCGCTCGGCTTCCCTGGCATTCTCCCGCGCCTCGGCGGCCAGCAACACCACGAACGCATTCAGCGCCGGGTTGAGCTTTTCAATCTGCGCCAGATGCGCGTCCACCAGCTCCCCGGGCGACAGCTCGCGCGCCCGAATCCCGGCAGCCATTTCCGACAACGTCAAACGGTGTGGCATCAGCCCTTATTACATCAGTTCATGGCCGCTACAATGTTGGAGGTGGCCACCTGCGGTTTTGACGAAGCGCGAGCGTGTGTGATCGGCGCTGTCTCCGGTGCGCGCCGGCCGCTTCCGGTGGAACAAGCCGGTCTGCTGGAGGCCATCGGCCGGGTGCTCGCCGAAGATGTCGTGGCCGACCGCGACTGTCCTGCCGTGGCCCGCTCGGTTCGCGATGGCTTCGCCGTGCGCGCGTCCGGAACGCCAGGCCAGTTCCGGGTGATCGGCGAAGTGCGGGCCGGCGAGGCGTTCGCGGGCGCGGTCGAGCCGGGCCAGGCGATGGAGATCATGACCGGCGCGCCCATGCCCGCGGGCGTCGACGCCGTGGTTATGGTGGAGCACACCACGCGAGCCGAAAATCTCATTACCACCGATCGCGCTTTGACGTCCGGCGAGAACTTCAACCCCGCCGGTGTGGAGGCGCGTGCCGGCGACACGGTGGTCCCGCGCGGGGCTCTCATCGGCTATGCGGAAATTGCCATGGCCGCCACGGTGGGCCGTGCAACCTTACCTGTGTATGCGCGGCCGCATGTAGCGATTCTCGCCACAGGTGATGAACTGATCGACATCACTGACCGCCCGTCGCCATGGCAGGTGCGCAACTCCAATTCCTTCTCCCTGGCCGCGCAGGTATTGTCGGCGGGCGCCGTTCCCCATGTACTTCCCGTGGCGCGGGATAATTACAAAGCGACTCGCGAGCTGGTGGAGCAGGGTTTGGCGCATGACTTGCTCCTTGTATCCGGAGGCGTGTCCGCGGGCAAGTACGACGTGGTGGAGAGC
>CAYVPZ010000608.1:0-3470 GCA_964453955.1 uncultured Solibacteraceae bacterium
TGCACCGCCAGACCGGGACCATCCGGGCGCGGCTGGAGCGAGAAGCCCAACTGGAATCCGAGTACCGGCGGCTGTTCGAGCGGAACCTGGCCGGGGTGTTCCGCTGGCGGCCGGACGGGACCATTCTGGACTCGAACGCCGCATTCGCCAGGATGCTTGGCTTCGCGTCGCGCGAAGAACTGATCGGGCGGTCGTACTGGGACTTCGAGACGGGCGAAGTGGAGCGCCTGCGGCCGCGCGGCAACCTGGCGGGGGATGCCATCGGCAATCGAACCGTTTGCCTGCGGCCCGCGCAGGGGGATGAGGTCTGGCTGCTGGAGAACATCAGCGCGGTGGAAACCGCCGACAGCGTGATCTACGAGACGACGGTAATCGACGTCACCGAGTTGAAGCGCTATCAGGAGGAGCTGCGCGAGGCCCGGGACGCGGCCGAAGCGGCCAGCCGCGCGAAGAGCGAGTTTCTGGCGAACATGAGTCACGAGATTCGCACGCCCATGAACGGCATCATCGGGATGACCGAACTGGCGCTGGGAACGCCGCTGAACCCGGACCAGCGCGAATACCTGGACGGGGTCCGGACCTCCGCCGAGGTGCTGCTCCGGGTGATCAACGACATTCTCGACTTCTCAAAAATCGAGGCCGGCAAACTGCACCTGGAGAACGTGGCATTCGATCCGCGGGAGTGCGTGAACCATGCGCTGCGCGGTCTCGGCGTGGCGGCCCGGCGCAAAGGGCTGGAGATCGCCTGCACCTTTTCGCCGGAGGTTCCGCGCCGTGTTGCCGGCGATCCGGTGCGCTTTGTACAGGTGCTGAACAACCTGGTCGGCAATGCCATCAAGTTCACCGATCGCGGCGGGGTGGCGCTGGACATCGCCGCGTGGGTCCTCGGGACCCACGACGTGGAACTGGTGGTGGCGGTGACGGACACCGGGATCGGCATTGCGCCGGACAAACAGAAGTTGATCTTCGAGAGCTTCGCCCAGGCGGACGCCTCCACCACCAGGCGTTTCGGCGGCACCGGGCTGGGACTTTCCATCTCCTCCACGCTGGTGCGCATGATGGGCGGCGAGATCCTGGTGAAAAGCGAACCGGGCGCCGGGAGCACCTTCACTTTCAACGTCCGGTTCGGGTTACCCGCCGCGGAACACGCGCAGGAAGCGCCAAAGTCAGGGTATTCCGGCGAGGAAGCGCCGGCCGGCGCCGCGCCCGGGAAGACCAGCGTCCGTGTGCTGCTGGCCGACGACAACCCGGTGAATCAGAAACTGGCCAAGCGCATGCTTGAAAAACTTGGCTGTACGGTCCAGGTTGCCGACAATGGCCGCGCAGCCGTGGAAGAGTGGAAAAACGGCGTATACGATGCCGTCTTCATGGACGTGCAGATGCCGGAGATCGACGGATTCGAGGCCACGCGTCTGATCCGCGAAGAGGAACGGGCCACCGCCGCCGCCTGGCCGACGCCCATCGTGGCCATGACCGCGCATGCTCTATCCGACGACCGCAGGCGCTGCCTTGACAGCGGCATGGACGGGTATCTCTCCAAACCCGTCTCGCTGGGAGCCTTGTCGGTCGCGCTGAACGAGGCGCTTTCACTCCGGGGCGCCACGGCGCCGGTCACGCCGGTGGGATAGACGAGCGATGCTCCATGACGTGCATGGCCGCGCGCCGGTCTTCCACGTTGACGTGATCTTCGATCCAGCCGCGCATGGTTTGCATCGTGTCGTAGGTGATGGCCAGGTGCCCGATACCGGCCCGGCGCCGGAGCTCCGCCAGCTCCTTTAGCAGAGACTGATGATTTCGGCGGTGCCCTTCCACATCGGGATACCCGGTGGAGGCCAGCAGCGCCTCCTCCCGGGCAAAATAACCCGGGTAGAATTCGTTGAGTTCGTCCAGGATGGCCAATACCACCCGCTCGCCCCGCCCCTGGATCATCGCCTCGTGCAACCGGTCGAGCATTTTGAGCGCGGGCTCGTGGTCGTTGTCCATCTCGGGACAGCCCACGACATTTCTGCCCGGCCAGGAAAACACTCCCACAGCAATTCTTATCGGGTAACAAGAGAAACTACTGAGCTTTGCGCGCTGGAGGTGCATAATCGGGTATGCTCAGGCCGAGCCTTATCCACGTCGGAGACCGCGTCCTGAATCTGGAGGCGGTCCGCTACATCGAAATCGAAAGTCCCCACCTCGTCAACGTCTACATCACCGGCCGCAAAGAGCCTCTTCAGTTCACCGAGCAGGACGCCCACACCCTGGTCGACATTCTGAACGACGGCTACGTGCACCCGCCCATCCAGCCCGGCGAGGCCGTGGACGACAAAACGGACGCTTGACCTGCTCCCCGGAATGTGTGATTATTCATAGTAGTGAATAATCATTCACCGAGAGGAGACAGGCGATGGCGACCGTGCGGCAGAGCGCTCTGAGGGTCGCGCCGAACTATGTGGCGCCCCGGAGAATGGCGGCTCGCGACCTGCGCTCCGATCTGGACATGACGGCGGAAGAGCTGGGCAGTCTGCTCTCCCTGGCCGCCGCGGTGAAGAACGCGCCGGCGCGCTACGCACACGCGCTGGACGGGACGTATCTGAGCCTGCTGTTCGAGAAGCCCTCGTTGCGCACGCGGATGACGTTCGAGCTGGCCATCAAACAGCTTGGCGGGGACGCGGTGCTGAGCAGCGGGCGGATCGGCGATCGCGAGCCGCTGAAGGACATCGCGCGCAATCTGGACCGCTGGACCCACGGCATTGTCGCGCGCACGTTTTCGCAACAGACCATCGACGATCTGGCGTACTGGTCGAATGTGCCGGTGATCAACGCGTTGAGCGATTTGTTTCACCCCTGTCAGGCGCTGGCCGATTTTGAGACGCTGGAAGAGCGGTTCGGAACGCTGGACGGCCTGAAGCTGGCCTTCGTCGGGGATGGCAACAATGTGGCGCAGTCGCTGATGCTGGACGCGGCCCGGCTGGGCGTCCATTTCGCCGTGGCCACGCCGCCGGGCTACGCGCCGGCACCGGGCGTGGTGAATCAGGCGATGGAGTTCGCCGCGGAGCGCGGCAGCCAGATTACCGTTACCAACGACCCGGCGGAAGCGGTGGCCGGCGCGCACGCGATCTACACGGACGTCTGGGCCAGCATGGGCCAGGAGACCGAAGCGACCCCTCGGCGGGTGCTGTTCCGGCCGTGGCAGGTGAACGAGCAATTGATGTCCGAGGCGCGGCCCGACGCGGTGTTCATGCATTGTCTGCCGGCGCACCGGGGCGACGAAGTGACCGACGCGGTGATCGAGTCGCCGCAGTCGGTGGTGTTCGAACAGGCCGAAAACCGGCTGCACGCGCAGAAGGCGCTGCTGCTGATGCTGCTGGCCTGATTCGGAGTTCTCGAATTCCAATCCGAGTTTATGCAAAAACCGAAGAAAGTGGCGCTCGCCTATTCGGGCGGCCTCGATACGTCCATCATCATCCCGTGGCTGAAGGAAA
>CAYVPZ010000609.1:0-3464 GCA_964453955.1 uncultured Solibacteraceae bacterium
TTGAGCTGTTCGACTGCGCGCACGAGGAGCTGCCGGAAATGCGCAAGCAGATACTTGAATGGATGGATCGTTATTTGGTTGCAGGCTAGAACGAAGACGCGGTTCTGAATTCGTCGCCGATGCCGAGCAATCCCGCCTCGAGAGGCAGCATGCCACGATGACCATCCACCTCGAAATACTGGAGGAACGCATTGGCGCCTTCTGAGTTGACCGAGGAATAGGTCGCCACCATCCGCCCGCTGCACGAGAACGTGCTGGTGCGCCTCCAGACTCTTCACACAAGCCTCCAACTGGGGCCAGCGCGTCGTCCAGTGACGCCGTCCGCGCGTCGCGCAGCGCCCGGTACTCATCGATGAGCTGGCGCAGCGTGGCCGAGCTGCAGCAGGCCGCGGCGCGGATGGTTTCGAGGTCGAGGTCGGTCAGCATGGCGTGCTCCTTTCGTGAAAAACCGGGTGCCGTTCCGGGGTATGGTTTGGGTATGGTTTAATCTGGTCGGCTTTTTAGCCATTTTTGCCGTCACCGCTCCTCTCGGCAGCGTCTGTCACGGCGGTTGATCGTATCGCGCTACGTGGCTTTGTCGCTGGCGGACGCACCAGCAGCCGCTCCTTTAATAACTCCGCATTCGCGCGCGTCCGGAAGTGTTCCAGCAGATCCATCGCCAGTCCGAAGATCAACGTCCTCCTCCGCGGGCGACGCCGCGTGGGTACTCGCAACGCGGTAAACGAACGACCGCAGATTGCGCCCGATCGTATCCACGCGCGCCTCCGCCTTCTGGTGGGGGTAATCCTCTTCGAAGTCGGGGAACTCGATTCTCAGCGCCAGTCGCGCAAAAACCGCCTCCGTACACTACCCAGACAGCGTACACATCCGACCGGATGTGTTCAAAAAGCCTGCTTTCGCGCCCCCTTTTCGGGCCGTTTTCGGCCCCAAACGATGCAGATCCGGCTCCGAATGGCCCATTTCGGTGCCGCCAGGCATCTCCCGCGCCCCGGTCTGGCGCCGTAACGGGCGGAACACCGGCGGATTGCCCGGTTTCCGCCCTGAAATGGCCGCCATGCCTCAGCTCCTCGCATACGGCACGGCAATCCACAAAAGCAGCAGCGTAATCGCCGCCAGGGAGCAGCCGGCGACCCATCTGCCTGCTCTCGCCAGCATCCTGGGGCATGCGTCCCTGCGCTGCGTTACCCGCTACGTTCATCCGACGGCGGAGCATCAGGCGCAAGCGATGCGACGATACGAGCAGACGTTGAAACCGGCGTTGAGGTTGGTGAAATGAGGGGTGTGATTGGACCGTTTTGGGACCGTGAGCTTAAGCTCGGCTGTTTAGCCATTGGATACACGGGTTTTGCCGAGATCGATCGCACGGTCTGCAAAACCCTTATTCGGCGGTTCGATTCCGTCCCGCGCCTCCAGCCAGCTTTTTCAGTTCTCCCAATCCTGCCAGCACCATCGTCCCCCAGCGATACCATGAGATGTGGACTTCGTCGATCAGGTGAGGAGTGCGGTTGACATTGTCACGGTGATCGGGCAGTACGTGCGTCTCAAGCGCGTGGGCTCCACGGCCAACTACAAGGGGTTGTGCCCCTTCCACACCGAGAAAACGCCTTCCTTCACCGTCAACAACGACAAGGCCGTCTACTACTGCTTCGGCTGCCAGGCCGGCGGCGACATGTTCAAGTTCGTGATGCAACTGGAAGGCCTGTCCTTTTTCGAGGCCCTGCGCCAGGTGGCGGAGCGCAACGGCATTCCGGTACCGAAGCGGTCGGATTACTCCGACCCTGAGGCGAAACTGCGCGCCGCCCTGCTGGAGATGCACGAACTGGCCGCCTCCGCGTTCCAGGCGAACCTGCAGAATCCGGCGGGGGGCGAGGCGCGGACTTATCTGGCGAAGCGGGGCCTCGCGGAGGCGCAGTGGAAGGAATTCGGCCTGGGGTTGTCCGACGGCGGCGGCCAGCAGCTCACCCGGCGGCTGCAGGAACGCGGCTTCGCGCCGGAGATTCTGGAGCAGTCCGGGCTGGTGATGAGGCGCCAGGATGGAAGCGGCTTTTTCGATCGCTTTCGCGGCCGGTTGATGTTTCCCATTCACAACGAATCCGGGAAGATTATCGGCTTTGGCGGACGCGCATTACGCGCGGGAGACGAGCCAAAATACCTGAATTCTCCCGAAACCGCCCTCTATAAGAAGAGCGCGGTGCTCTATAATCTCCATCGAGCCAAGGAAGGCATCCGGAAAAAGGACCGCTCGATTCTGGTGGAAGGGTACATGGACGTGATCGGCGTGTGGTCGGCGGGGGTGCGCGAGGTGGTGGCCAGTTGCGGCACGGCGCTCACCAGCGGCCAGGTGCGCAAACTCCGGCAGTACTCCGAGCGCATCGTGGTGAACTTCGATCCGGACGCTGCGGGCGGGAACGCGGCCGAGAAGTCCATTTATCTCCTGTTGGACGAGGGCCTGCACGTTCGCGTGCTCGAACTGGACGGGGACCTCGATCCGGACGAGTACATAAAAAAACACGGCGCGGAGCGGTACGAAGCGAAGCTGGCCGGCGCCACTCCCTATTTCCACTGGCTGGCCGACCGCGCCCGCGCGAAGTTCGACATGCGCGACGTGGACGGCCGCATGCAGGCGTGGAAATTCCTGCAGCCGGCCATCCAGCGGATTCCGGACAAGCTGGAGCGGATGGCCGTGGTGAACGACCTGGGCGGATACCTGGGGGTGGATGCGACGGCCATTCTGGAGCAGTTCCGCAGGAGCGCGGGGGAAGCGGGCGGACGCAACGGGAGGACGCCCGCGGACCCCACCGCGCGAGTGCCCGCCATGGAGAAGCTGCTTTTGCGAGCCTTGCTGGACAGTGCGGACGCGCGGGCGGCCGTGCTGCCGCGGCTGGACCGGCTGCCGGAGGTCCGGCAGTTTGTAACGTGGAGTATCTTCGAGGTTTTGCTGGCCGCGGCCGGGCAGGAGCCGTTCGGCTATGGGGATCTGGAAGCGCGGCTCAACGAGTCCGACCGCCACCTATTGCCGCGCCTGCTTTTGGCCGATAACACCATGGGGGCGGAACACAGCCTGGAACAAGCCCTGGCGTGCGTCCAGAGGCTTGAGGCGGAGGCCGGCAAGCGCTCCATCGCCGATCTCAAGGACGAGATTCGCACAGCCGAGCGCGCGGGGGATTTCGAAACGGCGCTGCGAAAAGCGGAGGAGTTGCGCCGCCGCGAGCGCGAGTGAAATGGGCACGACGTCCGTGTTGTACACTAATTGAGATCGCGGGAGATGTTCGCTGGTTAAGGGGTGCCAGTGGCAACTGATGAAAAGCTCAATCGGGTGAAGCAGCTCATGGAGTCCGGCAAGGAGAAGGGCTTCGTGCTGTACGACGAAGTCAGCGAGTTGCTCTCCGACGACTTTCCGGCCGGCCGTGAGTTCGAGGATCTGTTGTCGGACCTGGACAGTGCAGGCGTCGAGATCCTGGAAG
>CAYVPZ010000610.1:0-3456 GCA_964453955.1 uncultured Solibacteraceae bacterium
CGCTCCCGCTTTGCAGACGGGCCGGCTGGATTTGACGCACATGCTCAAGCTGCAAGGACGCGGCTCGAAAGGCTCCGCGGAACAGACGCACACCCGCCGCCTGCTGGTGGTCACGGAGTTTGCGCTGTCGGTGGTGCTGATGATTGCCGCGGGCCTCCTGCTGCACAGTTTCTGGGATTTGTACAAGGTGCGGCCGGGATTCAATTCGCAACATGTCATGGCGGTTCAGTTATGGCTGCCCGTGCCCAACGATCCTAAGACCGACATCTATGGAAGCTCCGCACAGGAGGCGCCGTTTTTGCGGGAATTGCTGAGCCGCGGCAGGTCGCTGCCGGGAGTGAAAGAAGTGGCGCTGGGAAGTAATGCGTCCATTCCCCTGGATCACGATCGCAACCTGTCCCCGTTGATCCTGGAAGGGCGCGACATGCAGAGCAGGCAGCCTCCCGTGGTGGAGCGGTCGGACGTTTCGCCGGATTATTTTCATGTGTTGGAAATCCCGCTGCTGCGCGGCCGTCTGTTCAGCGATTTGGACAACGAGAAGGGGCCCCAGGTGGCGGTGATCAATGAGGCCATGGCCCGGACTTACTGGCCCAATGGAGATCCCCTGGGCAAGCGCCTCAGGGTGAACCCTGCGAAGCCTTCGTGGATCACGGTGGTCGGCGTCATCGCGGATGCCCGAACCGAATCGCTGGCCGAGGCGAGCGTTCCGCAAATCTATCTGGACGTATACCAAACGACGGCCAGGGACCTGGTGGTGTTTCTCCGCGGACAACTGGATACCGGGGCGATTCCAGGGGAAGTGCGCGCGCAGGTGCAATCGGTGAACCCGGAACTCCCTGTTTTCGGAGCTCGGACGCTGGATGACGCGCTTTCCGCGTCACTTTCGGAAAGGCGATTTTCGATGGAAATGGTGGCGTTGTTCGCCTTGACGGCCTTGCTGCTGGCCGGGCTTGGAATCTACGGAACCATTTCGTATGTGGTGAGCGAGCGCACGCGCGAGATTGGCATTCGGCTCGCGCTCGGGGCGCAAACGGGGGAGATCCTGGGGATGGTTCTGCGTCAGGGTCTGGCGCTCGCGATTGGCGGCGCCGCCGTGGGACTGGTGGGTGCGCTGATCGCGTCGCGCCTGATGGCCGGGCTGCTGTACGGCGTGAGGCCCACCGACCCTCTCACCTTCGTGGGAGTCACCCTGGTGCTTACCGCCGTGGCGCTGGCGGCCTGCTATATCCCGGCGAGGCGGGCGATGCGGGTGGATCCCCTCGTCGCGCTGCGCTATGAATAGCCCCGCGTGGTAGCATCTCCCGTATGAACCCGTACGCGGCCTTTCTGGGAGATGGTAACCCGCTCGATGCGATCGACGCGACGGCCGAGCGCCTGAGCGAGATCGCGAACGCACTCGGCGACGCTGGCGTGGAGCGAAAGCCCGCACCCGGCAAGTGGAACGCCCGCGAGATCGTGTGCCATCTGGCCGATTGCGAGGTGGTCTTCGCCTTCCGATTGCGGCAGACGCTGGCCGAGCCGGAGTACGTGGTGCAGCCGTTCGACCAGGAGAAGTGGGCGGCCACCTACGCGGCATTCGACATCCACGGCGCGCTGGCCACATTCTCCACCGTGCGCGCGTGGAATCTGGCGCTCATCCGCTCGCTCCCGCCCGAGGCGTTCTCGAGGGCGCTGACGCATCCCGAACGAGGCCGCATGACCTTCCAGACGCTGGTGGAAACCATGGCCGGGCACGATCTCAACCACCTCCGCCAGCTCGACGCGATCGCCTCCACACCGGGGTAGCTTTTGCAGTTGCCTCCCCGCGTGGCCCTGGGTCATCATGGTGGAGCCGGGCCGCTCCACGATGCTGGAATTCCTGTATCTCACCGAACTTTTCGGCCTCACCGTCTACGACCTCAAGGGCCGCCGGCTCGGCGTGGTGCGCGACGCCGCCATCGTGCCGCTGGTGGACGCGGTGCGCGTCGACCGGTACCTGGTGGGCGGCGGATGGTCCTGGCTCACCGTGCGACACGATCAGGTCAGCCGGCTCGATCTGAGCGGCATCTGGCTCAAAGACGAGCAGCTCACGCCCTACCATTCCGACGAATACATGCTGCGGCTCATGCGGGACCTGCTGGACCAGCAGATCATCGATTCGCACGGGCGCAAGGTGGTGCGGGTGACCGACGTCACTTTCGAGATTCTGCACCAGGCGGACGGCGACGTGCTGCAGGTGCTGGACATCGACGTCGGATTACGCAGCATCCTGCGCCGGCTGCTACAGGGAGTGCTGCCGCGCACGTGGATTCGCCGCCTGCAGACGCGCATCCCGCACAATTCCATCCGCTGGGAATTCGTGAACATTCTGGAGCCCGATCCGCAGCGCCGCCTGCGCCTGAACATCAGCACGCGGCTGCTGGAGGGGATGCACCCGGCCGATCTGGCCGACATCGTCGAGGAACTCAGTCCGGAGGACCGCGGGGCCATTTTCGCCTCCATGGACAGCGAGGCCGCGGCGGAGACGCTGACCGAAGTGGACCCGGACATTCAGAGCAGCATTTTGGAATCGCTGGATACCGAAAAGGCGGCCGACATCATCGAGGAGATGGAGCCGCACGAAGCCGCCGACGTCCTCGGCGAACTCGAGGAGGAGACCTCCGAAGAGATTCTGGAAGAGATGGAGCCGGAGCCGAAGACGGAAGTGGAAGAGCTGCTGGAGTTCGACGAGGACGAGGCCGGCGGAATGATGAACACCCACTACGTCGCGCTGCCGGAAACGGCCACGGTGGCCGACGCGATGAGCGCGCTGGCCGGCGTCGGCGAGGTTCTGGAAAGCCTGAATACTATTTTCCTGGTGGATGGCGAGGAGCGCCTGAGCGCCACCGTACCGCTGGCCCGCCTGTTTCGCGCCTCCGGCACGACGTCGTTGAAAGAGCTGGCGGCAGAAACGCTGATCAAGGTGGACGACGGCGAGGACCAGGACCGCATCACCGAGTTGTTCGACAAATACAATCTGCTGGCTTTGCCAGTGGTGGACGGGGACGGGAAACTGTCGGGCGTGATCACCGCGGACGAGGTGATTTCCGTTTTGCGGCATAAGTGAGGAATGGCATGAGAGACCCGGAGGGCGATGAAGCGATTTCGAAATCAGTTCCTGATCTTTCTGGCCGTTCTCGGTCCGGGCCTCATCACCGCCAACGTTGATAACGACGCCGGCGGCATCCTCACCTATTCGCAGGCCGGCGCACGGTGGGGCTATCTTCCGCTCTGGACCCTCATCCCCATCACCGTCCTGCTCATCGTCACGCAGGAGATGTGCTCGCGCATGGGCGCGGTCACCGGCAAAGGCCTCTCCGATCTGATCCGCGAGGAGTTCGGCCTGCGCACCACGTTCTTCATGATGGCCGCGCTGGTGATTGCGAACTTCACCAACATCATCGCCGAGTTCTCCGGCATCGCCATTTCACTCGAGCT
>CAYVPZ010000611.1:0-3454 GCA_964453955.1 uncultured Solibacteraceae bacterium
GCCCATACCGCCAAACTTTGGAGAGAACCCTCATGTGCCACCAGTTCGCGGCCAGGGGCTCCAGTCCATTGGCCGCGTAGAACAGCACCCTTCCCAATATCTTGCCAGATTCTGTTCCGATTCGGCCCTGAATGTTCATTCAGATGTGGCAGAGGGTTGGTTCGAAAAATCACATTGCGGTCAAACCTTCGGCAGGTTAGCGACGCTCCAGCCGCCACCCAACGCTTTGATGAGGAGCACGCTGGCGTCCATCCGCCGGCGCTGGATGTCCACCGCGGTGCGTTCATTGGCGAGTGCCGTGCTCTGCGCGGTCACCACCTCGAGATACGTAACCAGCCCGCCGGTATAGCGGTTCATCGACAGATCGAGCGAATGCTGCGCCGACGCCACCGCGTTGCGTTGCGTCTCACTCTCTCCGGCGAGTATGCGCAGAGCCGCCAGGTTGTCTTCCACCTGTTGAAACGCGTCGAGAGATGTCTGACGGTATGTGGCCACGCTGGCGGTCCACGCGGCGACCGCGGCGTCGTTGGTGGCGTGCCGCCGGCCGGCATCGAACAAGGTCTGAGCCAACTCCGGACCGGCTGCCCAGAAGCGACTCGGCCAGGCGAACCAGTTAGCGATGGAGTTGCCTTCCAATCCGACGGCTGCGCTCAGGACCACCGTGGGATAGTAAGCCGACCGCGCTATGCCCACCTCCGCATTGGCCTCGGCGACACGGCGTTCGGCGGCGGCGATGTCCGGCCTGCGCTCGAGAAGTTGCGACGGGACACCGGCTGGGATCAATGGGGGCTCGGCGTTAAGCGGTTTCGCCGCCAGCGCGAACGCGGCCGGCGGTTTGCCGATCAGAACGGCGATGGCGTGTTCATACGCCGCTCTTTGCACTCCGACATCCTGATCCTGCGCCACCGTGGAATCGAGCTGAGTTTGTGCCTGGGCCACCTCCACGCCCGACGCCGCCCCGCCGGCGAACCGCCTCTGCGTAAGATCCCGAGCCTCGCGCCAGGCGACGACGGTATCGTCAAGAAGCTTCTGCTCGGCGTCGGAACTGCGCAGTTCGAAGTAGTCGAATGCCAACTCGGCATGCAGAGTCAATCGCACAGATTCCAAATCGGCCGCGCTGGCCTGCGCCTCTTCCCGCGATGCTTCCACCTGATGACGAATGCGGCCCCAGATATCGGCCTCCCAGGAGAAATCGAGCGGCAGAACGAAGTCGCCGTAGCCCGAGGAAGCGGCCTGATTGGTGAGCACGACATTCGAGGATGTGCGATTGGCCGTAGCGCCCGCGCCCACCGTGATGGTGGGGAAGTAATTCGCGCGGTTCAACCGGATCAGCGCCCGAGCTTCATCGAAATGGCTCTGCGCGATCTTCAGATCCTGGTTCGAGCCGTCGATTTGTTCCTCCAGCGTGTTGAGGTCGGGGTCGGCGAACACCTCCCACCACTTGCCGCGGATCTTTGCATCGGCGGGGTCGGCGGGTTTCCAGTTGCCAGCCTCCTTATAGGTCTGCGGATCGGCCTCTTTCCAGGTGGGCGGAGCGGGCACGGCCGGCGCCTGATACCTGGGGCCCACCGAGCAGGAGGTTGCAAACAGGATGAACAGTGCAAGCAGTGCGGTCGGCAGCGGTTTCATGGTTATCTCTTTCCTTCAATCGGCGCGGCCGGCGATGTGGACCTCAGCGCCCGGCTCCAACGCGTCCGATGGGTTCACGATCACCTGGTCGAGCGTGGACAGACCGTGCACCACTTCCACCGAATCGCCGAAGTCGCGGCCGATGACTATGGGCGCCAGTTGTGCGTGCCCGTTGCGAACCACGCCGACGCGCAGTCCCTCGGCGCGGAACAGCATGGTGTTGGCGGGGATAGTCAGCGCCACCGCCCGTCCCGGCGCTTTCAGGTGCACCATGACGTATCCGCCGGGCAATAATTCGCCCGTGGGATTGTCCACATCTACCTCCACCAGCAGCGTTCGGGAGGCCGGATCGATCGCGTTGGAGTTGCGGACGATAGTTCCGGAGAACGTCCGCCCCGGAAATTCATCGAGCGTAAGCGCCGCCCTGGCGCCGGACTGCGCCGCGCGATCGTCTTCCTCCGGCACGTTCACGAAAACACGAAGCTTCCCGAGCGCGGCCAGATGGAAAAGTTCGCGCGCATTGCTCGGCGTGGTGCTGGCGCCCGCATTGATCAAATCGCCGTCATCGATATTGCGCGCCGTGATCACCCCGTCGAACGGCGCGAACACCTTCTCGTAGGACTGCAGATCTTCGAGGCGGCCAACATTGGAGGCGGCCGCATCCACCATGGCTTTCTTCGCGTTCAGATCGCCCACCTTTTCGTCGGTCTCCTGCTGCGAAACCGACAACGACTTCAACAGGAACTGCCAGCGAGCCGCGGTGGTCCCGGCGAGTTTGTAGTTGGCCTGCGCGGTGTCGAGATCGGCTTTCGCCTGCTGCAACTGCTGGTCGATTTCAGGCGTGTCGATGTCGGCAAGAAGCTGCCCGGCCTTCACTCGCGCGCCAATGTCAAAGTACCAGCGCTTGAGGTAGCCGTTGGTGCGGGCGTAGATGGGCGTGTCCGTGAATGCCTGGATGTTGCCCGGAAGCAGCACTTCGTCGGTGGGAGCGCCAGGTTTCGGATGGATCACCGACACGGTTTGCACGGCGCTCTCACTGGTCTCCCGCGCAAGGCGCGCGGCCGCGCTCAGCCGGCTGGCGATGCCCGCATGAATCAGGACGCCCAGAACACCTGCTACCACCAGCACTACGATCAGCGCAGCGAGCCCGAAGCGTGCTGTTGTCTTCGTGGCCGGCTGCCGCGGAGTGGTGTTGGGTTGCTGAAGTTCATCGGTGTTCATGGTCTTCTCCTCGTTTCGTTTCTCAAACCGGGACATGCGTCGCCAGCCGCGTCTCTCCTGGCGCCGCAAGAACGCGGCTGTCGCCGCGTGTCCCTTTGCGGCCTCATTGCCTCACCGGCTCCAGACTGGCGGCGTCCTGTGGTTGCGCGTCAGCCGGCTCCCGCCGCCGATGCAGCAGGCTGAACAGCGTGGGGACGAAGAACAGCGTGGCCACCGTGGCGCACAGCAGACCGCCAATCACCGCTCGTCCCAGAGGCGCGTTCTGCTCTCCGCCCTCGCCCAGGCCAAGCGCCATGGGGATCATGCCGATGATCATGGCCAGAGCGGTCATCAGCACCGGCCGGAAGCGCGTGAAGCCGGCCTCGATGGCCGCCTGCACGGGATCGCCATGATGGCTCAGGCGTTCCGTCGCGAAGCTCACCACCAGAATGCTGTTGGCCGTGGCCACGCCCATGCACATGATGGCGCCCATCAGCGCGGGCACGCTCAGCCGTGTGCCGGTGAAGAAGAGAATGAGCACGATGCCGGCCAGCGCCGCCGATAAAGCGGTGATGATGATGAATGGGTCGAGCCACGACTGGAAGTTCACCACGATCAGCAGATA
>CAYVPZ010000612.1:0-3448 GCA_964453955.1 uncultured Solibacteraceae bacterium
CCGCAGCGGCTGCTGTTGTGCGGCTTCGGCCGGATGGCGGACGAGGAAGCGCCGCTGTGGCGAACCGAGCTGGGCGTGGAGGTGGAGCCCTTGCGCTCGCGTTACGGCATGCCTTCGTGGACCAACGCGGGCCTGCTGGGCTATATGGAGTCGCTCGCGGCATGATTCGAATTCCCATCAACCTGGCCAGCGAGCCCTTCCGCAAAACCCGCGCGGCGCTGGTGGGCTATGTTTCGGCGGCGGTGCTGCTGGCCGTTCTGCTGCTGGTGCAGATTGTGTATATCGTGCGGCAGCGCAACCAGGCGGCCGATCTGCGCGCGGCAAAGAACAGCCTGAGTGCCCAGCTTGCCGCCGTGGACCAGCAGCAGGCGAAAATCAACGCGACGCTGCGCCTGCCGGAGAACGCCGAGGTGCTGGAAGAGAGCGTGTTTCTGAACGCGCTGATCGAGCGCAAAGCCATCAGCTGGACAAAGCTGTTCAGCGACCTTGCCCAGGTGATGCCCTACAACGTGCGCCTGATCTCGGTTCGCCTGCCGCAAATCGATGCCCGCAATCGCGTGGAGCTGGACATGGTGGTGGGCGCCGCGGACCCCGCGCCCATCATCGAGCTGTTCCGGAAGCTGGAAGCGTCGGCGGCCTTCGGTTCCACCCAGGTGATCAGTTCCATGCCGCCGGGCCAGAATGAACAACTGTATCGCTACCGGGTGACGGTGAGCTATGCGCAGAAGCTGTAGGCGGACACGCGGCGCCAGCCGCGTTGCCATCAATCCGCGGAGAAACGCGGCGCGCGCCGCGTGTCCGCCAAGCCATCAGGTCTCCCGCCATGCATAAGTACCTCAGCGCGCTCTGGCCGCCCCGCGATGCCTGCGCCGTGGCGCGGCTGGTGGCCGCCGCTCTGCTGCTGGTCAACCTGCCCGCGCTGTGGATGGTGCTGCGCCCGCCCGGCGGTTCGCCGGCGGAACTGCAGGCGGAACTGGCCGATCTTCGCGCCCAGGCGCGCCAGCGCCGGGATCTGCTGGCGCGCACGCGTCTGCTGGCCAAACGGGTGGAGTCGGGGCGTTCCGGCGGACAGCGCTTCATGGATCGTTACTTCCTCGACCGCCGCACCGCCGCCTCCACCATCACCGGTGAGCTGGTGGACGACGCCAAACAGGCCGGCATCACGCTCCGCGACGCCTCCTATCCCAGCGAGCCCGTGGAAGGCAGCGACAACCTCAGCATGATGACCGTAGCGGCGAATTTCGACGGCTCCTACGCCGACCTGATTCACCTGCTCGATCGCATCGACAAATCGCCGCGGCTGCTGATTGTCGACAACCTGCAGGCGGTCCCTCAGCAGGGCTCGGGGCGGCTGAACATCAGCCTGCGTTTCGACGTGTTCGTGCGCGAGAACGGCGACACCCTGGTGGCGGAGGCGCTCCGATGAAGTGGGTGCCGGCAAAACTCGGCGCGGAACCGAGGAAGATGGCCATCCTGGGCGTTCTGGGGCTGGTGCTCCTGTATGTGGCGTGGAGCAATCTGTTCAGCGGCGGCGGTTCGTCGTCGCCGGCAGCCGCCCCGCAGGCACACGCGCTTACCCCCTACGCCAATGTGGGCCCCGAGGCCCCGGCGCCCCCCGCCGCGGCGCAGGCGCGAAGGCCGGGCGCCAACGCAAAAGCCGCGCGCCCCACCAATCTTGAGGACTTCAAGCCGTCCATGAAGCGCGCCCGCCTGATCGCCAGCGACCCCACGCAGGTGGACCCGACGCTCCGGCTCGATCTTCTGGCCAGGCTGCAGGGCGCGAAATTCGAGGGCAGCATGCGTTCGCTGTTCGAGTTCTCCCAGGCTCCGCCGGCCCCCCTCAGGGAACCAGCGAAAATCATCCCGGGGGCCACCCGTTCGATGATCGGCCCCCAGCCCCTCGATCCCCCCCAACCCCCGCCCCCGCCGCCGCCACCTCCCCCCATTCCACTGAAGTTCTACGGCTTCGTCAACCCGGCAAGGCCGGACATCAAGCGCGCCTTCTTTCTGGACGGCGAGGATATCCTGGTGGCCGGCGAAGGGGAAACCGTGCACAACAACCGCTACCGTATTGTGCGCATCGGCGTGAACTCCGCCGTGGTGGAAGACACCCAGTATAAGAACCAGCAGACATTGCCTCTGGTGGCCGAGGAGCAGGGATGATGCGCGGGCCCCGGCGTGGCGGTGGAGAGTCCGGCTTCGCTCTCCTGATGGTGTTTGTGCTGGCCGCCGTGATCGCCATCTCGCTGTACTACGAGTTGCCGCGAGTGATGTTCGAGCGCACGCGCGAGCGGGAGCAGTTGCTCATCGACCGCGGCGAGCAGTACTCCCTGGCGGTCCGCCGCTTCTACGTGAAGTTCGGACGGTGGCCGGCTACCATGGATCAGTTGGAGAACACCAACAATATGCGTTTCCTTCGCCGGCAGTACAAGGACCCGATGACCGGCGAGGCCGACTGGCGCATCATCCACGAGACCGCCGGAGTGCTGACCGATTCGCTGGTGCATCCCGCCACGCAGCACGCCAACGGGCAGAGCGGCGCCAGCGGCAGCTCGCAGACCTTTGGCAGCCTCACCAGCAGCCAGCCGTTTGGCAGCTCGCTTTCGTCCTCTTCCTCCAATGCGAATGCGGATCAGCCGGCCCCCAAGGCGTGGGGGATATTGTCCCGTCCGAGCGACCGCGGCCCGCTGGGAGACGCGCATGGCGGCGTTACCGCGAACGACGATACGTTGCCGCCGGCCCAGGGCGCCAGTTCAGGTCCGCCAGGGGATGCCTCGAACGCGAACCCCGCGGCGGGCGCTCCTGCGGGACAGAACCCCGGGGCGGCGAACCAGGCGGGGGGAACCGGCGGCGCCGCGAGCGCCGCCCCCAATTCCGTGGTCCAGCAGATCCAGCAGGGCCTCACCAATCCGCGCCAGGCGCCAGGCGCCACATCGGGATCGAACTCCTCGATGCCCGGCGGCGGAGCCGGCATCGCCGGCGTGGCCAGCAAGAGCGAAATGCAGGGCATCAAGCGCTATAAGGATCGCAGCAAGTATAAGGAGTGGGAGTTCGTCTTCGACATGACCTCGTTGCAACAACTGCAGAATCCCCAGGGGCAACAGCAGCAGTCCCAAACGCAGCCGGGACAGACGCAGCCGGGACAGACGCCGCAGGCTGGGCAGACGCAGCCAGGACAAACGCCGCAGCCCCAGCCCTCCGGCGGCAACATCACGCCGGTCACCAGCGGCAACGGCCCGTAGGGAAGCGTTGCATCCAGGCCGCATCGCCGCCGTTCACCTGCTCGCCGTCTTCTGCTGCAGTTGTCCCCTCGCCCAATCCATATACACGGCCCGGCCGGAAGATCCCCATGCCGTCTGCCTGACCGGCGATGGTTTCGGCGCGCACGCCGACGGGGTGGCGGACGATGCCGGCGCGCTGCAACACGCCATCGATCGCGTGCAGGAGA
>CAYVPZ010000613.1:0-3218 GCA_964453955.1 uncultured Solibacteraceae bacterium
ACAACTCCGGCACCAGCATGCTGATGTCGTGATCCACGCGATAGCGCGGGCCCGCGTAGCCGGCGGCCGTGGTGAAGCCGGCGTATTCGGTCAGAATAAACGCCACCAGCGCGTTGTTGAGGTCCACTACCGGAGACAGCGCGTTAAAGGGTCCCTTGGTCAGCGCGCCCTCGCTGCCGAATCCCGTGGTAGACGGCGACTTGCCGGTCAGGCTGCAAACAAAGTCCATGAACAGCTCGGGCAGTTCCTGGTAATGGATGGGGTTGTAAACGGCCAGCGGCGGCAACCCGATGGCCGGGTCCGCGGGATTGCCCCGGCGGCCGGCCAGCACCGCGTTCACCGGGAAGTGGATCGGCTGGCAGACCGGCACGCCGCGATCCAGCCGCGCGCAGACTTCGGCCAGATACGTTTCCCGCGCGTTCACCCGGTCGGGCCGCTGCTGCAGATAGCGCGGATTCTTCGAAGGCGCGCCATTCACCAGACGCGGACGATCCGAGGAAACCACGTATCCGCCGTCGCCGTCCTTCGCGAAGTCTTCGATCAGGCGCTTCATGGGCGCGGTGAAGCGATCGAAATCCACCACGCGATCCACCATCGCCTTTGCCTGCGCGCTCGAGAGCGGCTCGAAGTTCGAGATAAACGTATCCGGCGTGGCCATGTCGGCCTCCGCCTGCGCGTCGAAGCCGCGATGGATGGCGTCATCGGGACGCTGGAACAGGTAGGCCTCGCAGTTCTCCACCAGCCGCGCGCTGCGGTTCGGATACTTGGCGTCGAAATCGCTGAGAAGCTGGCGGGGAACCACCACCGAGGCGGTGATGTCGTCCTCCACCTGCACCTTGTCGGCGGGATGAAAATCGGGCCGAAGCTTATAAATGCGCCACGATCCCTGCGGGTCGAAGCCCACGCGCAAATAGTTGCCCACCAGTTTCTGGTTGTCGTACTTCAGCTCGTGGCCCACGTAGCCGTTAATGCGGTCGACGGTGAAATGCTCGCGCCAGTTCTCGCCCCACTCCGGGCGATAGTACCGCTTCAGCGCGAACACGAGCTGGCGGATGGTCTGCGGCAGATAGTGAAGCCAGTCGTTGTAGTCGTCGGTGTACTCGGCCGACGCCGTGAACAGCTTGATCACCGACCCCAGCGAGCGCTCCGGGCTGAGGATCGGCCGGCCCGCTCGCGCTTCCGTCTGCGGCTGCTTGTAAATGGAGGCGAAGTCCTTCTTCAGAATCTCGGCCACCTGATCGAGATCGCGAAAGTAGTCGCGGACGAACACCGGCCCGGTCAACAGCACGCTGGAGATGGACTTCGAGATCTCCGATTTGCCGCCCCCGGAAACCGTGCAGGGTTTGTGGCAGAGCGTTCCGTGCGCCACTGAACCCACCAGCCGCCACGCCGTCCCGCCGAGCTGCTTTTCCAGCCGGACCTTGTAGCCCGAGGGCAGAACGTAGATCTCATCGGGCAGCAGCGTGAGTTGCCGGGGCGCGCCATCGTGCATCCAGCTCACCACGCCGTCGCGCACGTTGAACTCCGCGTTGCCGGGGACATAGAAGATGCCGGAATAATTGCGGTCCGCCGCGTAGCCCTCCGGCCGTACGTCCACGCGGTCGCTCAACAAGCGGGGGACGTCCTCGAACGGCGCTTTCTTGATGGAGGGGCGGTCCGAGCGGAAGTCTTGGCCGAGCACATAGGCCGGGTAAGCGATGGCCCCGCCGGCATGCTCCTCTTCGCAGAGCCCGTAGAGATTGGCCGCGAAGCTGATCTGGGTTTTGACTTCCTTTTTGCAGTAGCCGTAGTAGTTGTCGGCGATGATGGTGACCATTACACCGCGCCGGTCGCGGCAGGCGATCTTGAAGGCGCGGCCGTCGTTGTAGATTTCGCCTTCCTCGCGCCAGCACATGCCTTCGCGCCGCTGCCGTTCGCTCGCCTGGTCGAAATGAGGTAGCCCCACATCGACCTTCTTCATACCCACAATGTGCGGGGCGAGTATTACGCAGCCACTATGACCGGTCCAGTGCGATACGTCCAGGGCGGCGTCGTTTTCCGGCAGGTACGGGTCGCCACCGTTGCCGAATATCGTCTCCACGAAGTCCAGATTGCTCACCAGGGTGCCCGGAGCAAAGAACCGGATCTCCATCGTCTTTATGGGGTCGCGTCCCGTGGACGGACATACCACCGGCCGCATCAGCAGGGAGACGAACAAGTGCGTGCGGTCTTCCTGATCGGCCGTGAACGGAAGAACCGATATCTCGTCGGGCGGCCGCAACGCCACGGCCAGGAACCGGGAAAAAGCCTGCCGGGGGACGGCGGTCTTGTCGGCGGGCACGGGCAGCCCGTCTTCAACGATATGGAACAGACCCTGGGTAGTGCGCCGGTCGCTTTTCGGATTGTGGAGCACTCCCTGGACCACGCGAAACGAGTCCAGCCACGGCGAATGGAAGCTGGAGGCCCCGGGCGGCAGCGACATGACCCGGGCCAGCCGGGGACGGTCCAGCACAAACGAATTCGAAGGCAGGCGGGGCGCTCCGCCGGGGCAGATGTCGTCGAGGTAGCTGTCCAGGAACTCCTGGATGCGGGTATCGGCGGGGCAGAGGCGGTTCCCCAGCAACTGATCCTTTTGATGGTAATTGCGCAGCAGCGGGCCGGCCACCTCCAGCGCGTGGAGATCCGCCGTGCTCCGGCTGTACGGCCTTCCCAGCGCCACCAGCTTGAGATTGATGTAGCGGACCAGTTCGTCCCGCTGGGCGGGAGACAGCGCGCTGACAACGTGCCCGTTCGTACCTGAAAGACCCATCTAGACGTTGTAGCACGGGCCACTCGTGGCCTTGCAGCCGGCATCCCCGAGCCAATGTTTTGTAAGTCACCATACAATCGCCGTTCCCAGGGTCCGACCCTACAAATTCAGCCGTGAATTGCCGATAGGTACGGAGACGGTGTAGTTAGCCACTGGAGTACCTTTGCTGAACGCCATTTTATTCTCGCTCGATCCCGGCCTGGCCGCGCTGGTGCGCAGCATTGCCGATCAGTCCATTGAGTTCATTCTCGAACGCCTCGTGGACTCCCAGCCAACCGGGTTCGAGATCTCCAGAACGCTGAGCACCTGCACCCCCGACGCCGTTCTGCTGGAAGTGGCCAGCCCGGACCGCGACATCGTTTACGCCCAGGCGATCCATATGTGGCAGCCGTCCCTGCCGATTATCGCGCTGACGCACCACGATATCAGC
>CAYVPZ010000613.1:3228-3445 GCA_964453955.1 uncultured Solibacteraceae bacterium
TGCGGAATCACCGAGGTGCTGCATTGGCCGTTTACCGTAGCCGACTTCGAAGACGCCCTGCAGCGCGGCGTTCGCGGCGCAGGGGACTCTCATCACACCAACCTCGTTGCTTTCCTGCCCGGAAAAGCGGGCAGCGGCACCAGCACCACCGTAATGAATACGGCGGATATGCTGGTCGGCCAACTCAAGAAGCATGTACTGGTAATGGAGGCCGACC
>CAYVPZ010000614.1:0-3422 GCA_964453955.1 uncultured Solibacteraceae bacterium
TCGCCGAACACCATCAACTTTTTTGTCGATGGGGATCTCTATGAGACGGTGACGCCGGCGTCGCTGCCCGCGGGCGCGCCGTGGGTTTTTAACGCGCCGTTTTTCCTGATTCTGAATGTGGCCATCGGCGCTCCGGGTTCGTTTCTGGGGACGCCGGATTCGACGGTGACGTTTCCGCAGGACATGCTGGTGGATTACGTGCGCGTTTATCAGGCCACCAACGTTACCGCGGCCACGCCGGTAATCGCGCCGGGGCGCGTGGTGAACGCGGCGTCGTATCTGGGAGCCATTTCGCCGGGCAGTCTGGCGGCGGTGTACGGGAATAACTTTGGCAACACCATAAACCCGGTTCCGATTCCGGGCGCTGGGCAGAGTTTCCCGACCGAGGTGTCCGGGGTCACGGTGAGCGTCAACGGGGTGAATGCGCCGCTCACTTACGTCGCTCCGACGCAGATCAACTTTCAGGTGCCGTGGGAAACGCCGACGGGGGCGAACGGGCTGGCGGTGCCCGTGCAGGTGACGTGGAATAAGGTGGCGAGCAATGTCGAGAACGTAACAGTTACATCGATCTCTTCTCCATCGTTGTTTCTGAGTGAGTTCGTGAATGGGGTTGCATGGGTCACCGGGAATCCCGCCGATGGATGCGCGACTCCAACGACGGAATGTTCGGTGCAGGCCGGTTCCACTTACTCGCTGTGGGCGAACGGGCTGGGGCCGATGAGTTCGCCGCTCACCGATGGCATGCCCGCACCCGGTGTGGCGTTGCAGGTGCCCGGCGGACCGGCCAGTTGCCAGCTCACCATTGACGGGCTGCCGGCCACGGTGGTGTATTGCGGCACAGCCCCTACCGAGATCATCGACCAGATCGCGTTCACTTACCCGGCGGGAGTGCCGACGGCATTGCCATACGTCGGCGCCACTCTGACCATCAACGGCGTGACCAGCCACTTCCGCGTTCCCGCGCCGGCCCCGCCGACCGCCGACCAGCGGGCCGCCGCCCTGATGGCGCAGATGAGCCAGGCAGACAAGCTGCAGCTCGTATATGGAACCGGAGGCACGCCCAGCAACGACTTTGCGTTGCCGCGGGGCGCGGGCGGTTACATCCCCGGCATTCCGGCTCTGGGCATCCCGGCGCTCTACTTCGTGGACGGAAGCCTGGGACTGGCCGACTCGCAGGCGCCCGCGACGGCGCTTCCCTCGTCGCTGGCCAGCGCGGCCACATGGGACACGGGGCTCGCCTACAAGTTCGGATCGGTGATCGGCGCCGAGGTTGCCGCGTACGGGCTGAACGTCAATCTGGGCGGGAACATCAACCTGATCGGGCGGGAACCGAGGGATGGCCGCACCTTTGAGACCAAGGGCGAGGATCCGATCCTGGCGGGGAAGATCGCGGCCCAGCACATTGCGGCCGTGCAGGCCCAGCACGTGATTGGATGCACCAAGCACTACGCGTTGAACGATCAGGAAACCAGCCGCACCCTGGCCGATGCGATCATCGACGAGCGGGGGGAGCGCGAGAGCGACCTGCTGGCGTTCGAGATCGCCGTCAAGGATTCCGACGTGCAGTCGGTGATGTGCTCTTACAACCAGGTAAATGACACTTACTCGTGCGAGAACGAGTTTCTGTTGACCGACGTGCTGAAGACCGGCTGGGGGTTTCCGGGCTTCGTGATGTCGGACTGGTGGGCCACGCACAGCACGGTGGCCGCGGCGCTGGCCGGTCTGGACCAGGAACAGCCGGACAACGAGTATTTCGGCTCGCTGGGGCAGGCGGTCGAGAGCGGTGAGGTTCCGCAGTCGCGCCTGGATGACATGGTGCATCGCATCCTGCGCGCGATGTACCAGGTGGGTCTGTTCGACTATCCCAACACGATCGGGCCCATCGACACGGTTACCGATCAGGGCATTGCGCAGGAGGTGGAGGAGCAGGGGGCGGTGTTGCTGAAGAATGCCGGCGGGCAGCTTCCGCTGAACGCGGCGGCCATCCACTCCATCGCGGTGATCGGCTGGAACGCCAACGTCGGGGTGCTCTCCGGCGGCGGTTCGGCGCAGGTATGGCCCACCGGATCGGCGATCGTCGAAGGGTATCCGGCCACGCCGGGCTGGTCCGCGGTGGTGTGGGACCCGTCTCCTCCGCTGAGTGCTATTCAGGCGATGGCGCCGGGGGCCACAGTAACTTTCGCCGATGGAACCAATGCCGCGGCGGCAGCTTCCCTGGCTGCAGGGGCGGACGTGGCAATCGTGTTTGTTGCGCAGTGGACCAGCGAAGGGATGGACATGCCGAGCCTGAATTTCACCGACCTGATCCACACGGGCAACCCCATCAGCCCGATTGATCAGGACGGGCTGGTGGCGGCGGTGGCCGCGGCGAACCCGCACACCGTGGTGGTGATGGAGAACGGGGGCGCGCAGGTGATGCCTTGGCTGGGGAGCGTGAGCGCGGTGCTGGAAGCGTGGTTTCCCGGCCTGCAGGGCGGCCCGGCCATTGCCAACATACTGTTCGGCGCGGTGAACCCGTCGGGCAAGCTGCCCATCACGTTTCCCGCGAGCGTGAACGATTTGCCCCAGCCGGTGATTGCGGGAGCGAACGCGAGCGCGCCGTTCCCGGTGAATTACTCCCAGGGCTTTCTGGTTGGTTACAAGTATTACGATGCGAATAACATCACGCCGTTGTTTCCTTTCGGCTTTGGGCTTTCTTACACCACGTTTTCATTGACGAATGAGAACGTGGTGAATAACCTGGGCGCCACGAATCCAAATTTCCAGGTAAGTGTGGATGTAACCAACACGGGTTCGGTGGCCGGGGCGGAGGTGGTGCAGGTGTATCTGGGCTTGCCGGCCAGCACGAACGAGCCCCCGAAGCGGCTGGTGGGATGGCAGAAGGTGCTGCTGCAACCGGGCGCCACGCAGACGGTGACCGTGGAAGTGGATGAGAATGACTCCTCTCATCCGATGTCTTACTGGGATGTTACTTCGGAAAGCTGGCTGGTGGCGCCGGGCAGCTATCCCGTGTATGTGGGGGATTCGTCGGCCCAGGCGAGTTTGACGCTGGCCGGGACGATTCAGGCCGGAACGTAGTTAGAGGGGCAGGCGTGAACGCCTGCTCCACAGGGGGTTGGCGGGGCTGAGAGCCTCGCGCAGGCTGAGAGCCTGCCCACTTACCGGGCCGCGATGGTTGCCGTTGAACTCGGCGCGGGGACGCGGAAGTGGCCGGTTACGCCGTTGATGGTCAGGGCCGCGCTCACGTATGGAAGCGCCGATGACACTCCCGCCGGGTAAGTGAAGGCGATCTGGTCGATGATCTCGGTGGGGGCCACGCCACAGTACACTACCGTGGCCGGCTGTCCGCCAACGGTTAGCTGGCAACTGGCTGGGCCGCCGGGCACCTGCTAGGCGGCGCCGGGCGCGGGCATGCCATCGGT
>CAYVPZ010000615.1:0-3411 GCA_964453955.1 uncultured Solibacteraceae bacterium
CAGGGCATGGATTGACTATCATTAAAGTTAGCATTCCAACCAGGGAGAATAATGTCTAATCGAGTTGCCTTCGTTACCGGCGCCAGCCGCGGCATTGGCCGGTCCATCGCGCTTGTCCTGTGCCGCGCGGGGTTTGACATCGTGGTCGCTTCGCCGGAGCTCGAAAACAACGAGGAGGTTGCCGAAGCCATCCGCGCCGGCGGCGGAAAGGCCCTCACCGTGGACCTCAATGTGACCTCGCTCGATTCCATCAAGGCAGGGTTCGCGACGGCTTTCAAGGAACTGGGCCGCGTGGACGTGCTGGTGAACAACGCCGGCATCACGCGCGACGGTTTCGCCATGCGCATGAAACCCGAGGACTGGAATCTGGTGCTGCAGGTGAACCTCACCGGCGCGTTCCATTGCATCCAGCAGGTGCTGCATCCCATGATGCGCGAACGCTGGGGGCGGATCGTCAATATCGCTTCCGTGGTGGGCGAGATGGGCAACTCCAGCCAGGCAAACTATGTCGCCTCCAAGGCCGGCCTGATTGGGCTGACCAAGGCCATCGCGCGCGAGATGGGCAGCCGTGGCATCACCGTGAACGCGGTGGCGCCGGGCTTCATCGACACCGACATGACGCGCGGTCTTCCCGCGGAGGTGCGCGAGAAGATGCTCGCCGTCATTCCGCTGGCGCATCTGGGCAAGCCCGACGACGTGGCCGCGGCGGTGAAGTTCCTCGTCAGCGAGGACGCGGCTTATATCACCGGTCACGTGCTGGACGTCAACGGCGGCATGTACATGTAGTTCGCTCGAGCGAATGCGGGTTCCCGATCCACGCAAAACGCGGCTGGCCTGCGAACTCGCCCTCGCCGTGTTCGCCATTGGTCTCTGCTGGCACGCCGTGGGCTGGGCGCTTCGGCCAGGCCTCGGGATGATGCTCGACGAGCTGTCCAATCTGACGTGGTTCCTGTGGGGTCCCTACAGCAACGTTGTTCATTTCTTCCCCACCTCGTTTTACAGCGACCGCCCCATCGGATTTGCGTTCATCCGTCTTCTCGCCGATCTCTTCGGTCTTGACTACACCAAACAGGTGGCGTGCCAACTGGCCATCCACTTCGCCAACTGCCTGCTGGCCTTTGTGCTGTTCCGGCGGCTCGGCGCAGGCGTGCCCCTCGCCCTGGCGTCGCTCGGTGTGTACGGAAGCCTCTCCGCGACCGCCCTGACGGCCACCTACCTCGGAGAGGCGTTTGATGTGATCTGCCTCTTTTTTCTGTTGGGAAGCGCGCTGGCGGTGTTATCGGAGAAGCGCGGCGCCACGTTGCTCAGCGCTCTGCTTTTTCTGGCGGCTCTCCGAACCAAGGAGTTCGCCATATTCACCCCGTTGCTGCTGACTGTGCTCGTGGCCTTGCAGCCGCCACGCGTTCCCTTGCGCGAGACCCTGTGGCGGCTGGGCCGGCGTTTGTGGATGCACTATCTCATCCTCATGGTCTTCGGCCTGCGGTATCTTTTCCTGCTCCCGCGTTATTTCGCGATATCCGGATCGCAGGACCCGTACCACATGGACTTTCACGCCGCCACCGTGCTGAACTCGCTTGCTTACTACACAGCTTTGATTTTCGGAATCCGCTCGCTCCCGGCCTGGCTACCGATGGCACTGTTTGCGGCGGTCTTCGCCTGGGCAGTGGTTCGGCGGCGGGCGGGCATCGCCTTCGGGATCGCTGCCTGGGTGCTCACGCTATTGCCGGTCTGCTTCATGCCCAACATTCGCGTCCCCTACTGGTTGTACGCGCCGCAACTGTTCCTCATGCTGGCCGTCTGCCTGCTGCTGGAAGAGCTTCTCGCGCGCTGCTGCAAGCGGGAACGGCTACGCTGGGCGGTCGCGGTGTGTGTCGCGCTGGCGTGTCTGGGGGCGGCCACGCGATTCCGCCGCAGCGCGGTGTTGTGGCACATCTCGGTTCGGCGGACCTGCATGCGCACGGTGACCGACGCGGCCGTTCAGTTGCCGAAGATGGGACCGGGAACTCACATCTACGTCAACCATGGCCGGGAAACGCCATGGCTGTTTCTCGCCGGGCCCTGCGATTATTTCAAGCTGATCAACCAGCAGCAGGGCATTCTCTGTGCGCTGGGCAAGCCCGCGGACCAGCTTCGCGCGGCGTTCGCAAGCGACCCCGGTCCGAAGTATTCGGTGGATTATCGAAAGGACGGCTCCATAACTGTGACCGCCCGGAACAGCGGATACTGATGGGATGCTGGTGAGAGAACTGCGTGAGCGGCCGAAGCCGTGGCGTGAATACACGCCGGCGATCCGCAGCCACTGGCTGGTCTGCTTTCACGGCCCCGAGTGGCTGCTGGAATGGGCAGCCTACTACCTGAGCCGCTGGGCGTTTCTCGAGGTGCTGGAGTACCTTGGCGTCTTCTCCGTACTCATCGCGGTGATCTTCTACTTTTCCGAATCGGGCGACCGCATCAAGCAGCGGCACTACCAGGCATGGCAGGTGATCAACACCGCGCAGGGCAAAGGCGGCAGCGGCGGCCGTATCGAGGCTCTGCAGGAGCTCAACACGGACGGCGTGCCTCTGGTGGGCGTGGATGCGTCCGGCGCGTTCCTGCAGGGGGTCCGGCTTCGCCACGCCAATCTGCTGCGTTGCAATCTGTCGGCAGCGGACCTGCGCAACGCCGATCTCGCCGGAAGCAATCTCGCCTTTTCCAACCTGCGCTCCGCGAATTTCCGCCACGCCAGCCTGCGTGACGCGAACCTGAGCGACGCCGATGTCGAGGATGCGGACCTCGTCTGGGCCGACATCGGTAACGCCGACCTGACCGGGACCAGGCTCAGCAATGCGGATCTGCGCAATACCGATCTGCTGGGCGTTCGCTGGCGAAAGATCGCGGCCATCGACGGGGCGAACGTCTATGGCGTGCGCAACGCCCCCGAGGGCTTTCTGCAGTGGGCCCTCGAACACAAAGCCATTTCAGCCCCCTCCGGCGACGAATAGAAGCGCCGCTCCTACGGCTTCGCCGCCTCCTTCACCTTCGGCAGCGGCTTGCGCGGCAGCATCTCCGGCCGGTTCGCCGCGTCGTACACCACCGAAGCGATCACCGCCACCGCCTGCATCAGATCGCCCGCCTGGAGGTGATCGTACGTGTCCAGGTTGGTGTGGTGCGTGATGGCGCCGTAATCGAGCGGGTCCTGAATGAACTGGAAGCCGGGCAGTCCCACCGCGTCGAACGACAAATGGTCGGTCCCGCCGGTGTTGCGAATGGTGATGGTGCTCACGCCCAGATCGCGGAAAGGCGCCAGCCATTGCTCGAACAGCGGCCGCATGGCGTCGTTCCCCTGCAGGTAGACGCCGCGAATTTTGCCGGTGCCGTTATCCACGTTGAAGTAGCCGGACAGCTTCGCATGTTCGTCCGTGATCTTCATAG
>CAYVPZ010000616.1:0-3405 GCA_964453955.1 uncultured Solibacteraceae bacterium
CTCGGCCACGGTCCGGCCGCCCAGATGCTTGCTGACGCATTCGCCGAGCACATCGCGAAAATCCGTGGTCAGTGCCAGGTCGCGGCCCTCGTACAAGCGCTCGGTGGCGAGGCCGGGCCAGTCGCCATAAACCCGGCCGCCGCGGATGCCGCCGCCCATGGCGAACATGACGTTGGCGTGGCCGTGGTCGGTGCCGCGGTCGCCATTCTCGCGGGCGGTGCGGCCGAATTCGGACATGGTCACCACCACGATGTCCGCCATCTGGTCGCCCATGTCCTGATAGAACGCGGCCAGCGACTGGCCAAACTCGGCGAGCCGGTTGGCCAGTTGACCCTCCGTAGGCTTTCCCCCAACTTCGTTGACGTGGGTGTCCCAGCCGCCCACGTCGGCGAACGCCACTTCGACGCCGACATTCGCTTTGATCAGTCGCGCCACCTGCAGCATGGCCTGGCCGAACTGCCCGCCCGGATAGCGCGCGCCGCCCGCGGGCGTGTACTTCTGCTTCTGCACCGTCTGCATCAGCTTCACCGCCTCGAACGTTTCCTGCGCGGTTCCGTGCAGAACCGTGTCCACGGTGTCCCCATACATGGCCTCGAAGGTTTGTGCGGAGCCCGCGTCGCGAATCTGGAAATCGCCGATGCTGGCAATGGCCACGGCCTCATTGGGGCCGCGCAGCGTCCGCGCCAGACCGGAGCCGATACTGACCGCGCGAACCGGAGAGGGCCGCTGCTCGGGCAGCAGCGTGCGATTCAGCCAGCCGTCGGCCGTCGCCTTCACCCCTGGAGTGCCCGACTCCATATAGTCCTGCGCATCGAAGTGCGAGCGCGTGGGGTCGGGCGAGCCGGCTGCCTCCACAATGGCCAGTTGTCCCGCGTGAAACACGGGCAGCAGCGGCGCGAGCGCGGGATGCAGCCCGAAAAAGCCGTCCAGGTCCAGTGCGGCATCCGGCGTTCCGTCGGGTTTGGGAATGGAGATGGTGGGGCGCAGCGCGTGATAGTTTGGATCGCCGAACGGAACCACCACATTCAGGCCGTCGGCGGCGCCCCGTTGAAAGACGGCCACCAGGATTTTCTTCCTGCCGCGAGCGGGGACCTCGGCGGCGTACGCGGCCCGGGAAAGCCACGCCGGCGCCAGCCCGACGCCGAACATGGCGATGGCCGAATTCCTGAGAAATGCTCTTCGTGTGCGCATTACCATTCCCTCTTCTACCGGCGTTGAAAATCGGGCGATCCCAATACCAGGCCGGCGATCGCTTCCGGCGTCGATTTCTCAATAACCGCGCGGGTCTGCTCGCTCGCATCCTCAAACAGCAGCCCGCGCGCAATCGTTTCCGCATCCCCGCCCGGCGCCGGGTCCACGTGAACACCGGGCACCTTGTTCCCGGCCAGCGCCAGCGCAAAGTTCATGCGGCCCAGCAGCGCCGACGAGTTCACCCACTCCGAGTTGACGTTCGCATAACCGGTGGGCTCCAGCTTGCGGTAGATCGGTTCGCCCAGTTTCGCAATCTGGTTGGACAGCGCGAAAGCGTCTTCCACATCGGCATTGGTCGCGCGAATGGCGCTCGCCACCATCTCAAACGGCGTCTTCACCTTGGCGTGAAAGGCGCCCTCGGACCAGAATTCGGGCGAACCGAGCATGGCCTTCATGACCTCACGCAGATCGCCGCGGCTCCTGAGAAACGTCTTCGCCATGCGATCCACCAGCGGCTGCGGTGGATTGTCCGCCACGAACTTCTGCGCCAGCTCCTGCGAAATATGGCGCGCGGTGGCGGGACTGGCGGACAGAATATCCAGCACCTTCTCGCCGTCGTCCATTCCACCGCCCGCCGGTATCGCGACGCCCAGCACCACCTTGGCGCCCTTGTCGTGCCAGCGGTCGTTGTAGAAGAAGCCGCCTCCCTGCCGGGGCGCGCGAATGGTCCAGCCGGTGAAGCAGCGCGCCACTTCGGTGACGTCGTGCTGCGTATAGCCGCCGTCCACGCCCAGCGTGTGCAGCTCCAGCAACTCGCGGCCGTAGTTCTCATTGAGGCCCGCGTTCTTCCCGGGCTGCTTCGCGGGCCCGCGCGATTGCCAGTTGTCCAGATAGAACAGCATCGCCGGGCTTTTCGCGGTGGCCTCCAGCAGATCGCGGAACCGGCCCAGCACGTGAGGTTCGATGGCGTCGCGCTCGTAATCGGTGAGCTCGTAGCGGTCCACGCCTTTGTCCATGAAGACGTTGAAGTGGTTGAACCAGAAATCGTCCAGGATTTCGGCGAGCTGGCGGTTGCTGTAAATGGCGCGATACAGCTTCGCGGCGGTCAGGTCGGCGGCCACGGCCTGCTGCGGCGCGTTCATGATCAGCAGCGTGCGGCGTACCTCCGGCGTCGCCGCGGCGATGAGCGGGCCGCGCAGTTTCGGCGGGAGCGCATCGGAAAGCTCTTCCAGCTTCTCTGGCGGCAGCGTTGCCAGCAGCGCTCTTTTCTCCTCCGGCGTGCCGTTGCGGAGAGTGTCGAGCTGACCGGGCTCCAGAATGTCCTCCATGCGTGCGACGATTACTTCTTTATCGTCGGAGCCGCCGGTCTTCCGCTTTTCGTCGCGAGCCATCAGATTGCGAACCGCCGCCCGCGCCAGCGGATCGTCGGGCAGGGGAGCTTTCCCGTTTTCCACCTGCCGCACCAGTTGCGGCGACGGGTAACGCTCCATCAGCTCGGCGGTGTCCATGCGGAGCGATTCGAGCGGCGCCAGCTTCGCCCGCAGCTCCGCGCTTTCGGGAATGCGCTCGGGGTGAAGCTGCCCCTCGATCCACTTCTTCAGGCCGATTCTCTCCACCTGCGCGACGTCGCCCGGCCGGGGCCCGTAGGTCAGGCGATCCAGCGCGTGCAGAATCTGCTCGTCTTTGGGGAGCTTCCGGCGGAAGGCGCCGCCGTTCGTCGCGCCGATGAGCACAACCGCAACCATGGCGAAGACAGCAAACGCCCGCAGCTTCATGTTTATATAAACGCGGGCGGGGCGCCGGAAGTTGTGGTCCTACGGAGTTTTCCGATTAATCTCCGATAATCTTCACGAGGGCGCGCTTGCGCCGGCGGCCGTCGAACTCCCCGTAGAAGATCTGTTCCCACGGGCCGAAGTCGAGCTTCCCGCCGGAAACCGCCACCACCACCTCGCGGCCCATGATCTGCCGCTTCATGTGGGCGTCGGCGTTGTCCTCGCCGGTGCGGTTGTGCTGGTACTTCGAGACGGGCTCGTGCGGCGCCAGTTGCTCCAGCCAGCGATCGTAATCCTGGTGCAGGCCGGATTCGTCGTCGTTGATGAAAACCGAGGCGGTGATGTGCATGGCGTTCACCAGCGCCAGGCCTTCGCGCACGCCGCTCTCGCGCAGGCATTCTTCCACCTGCGGCGTAATGTTGACGAACGCCCGCCGGGAGGG
>CAYVPZ010000617.1:0-3403 GCA_964453955.1 uncultured Solibacteraceae bacterium
CGGCGATTTCGGGATATCTCTCGCAATATGGGTACGCGGTGCCGATTTATGTCGCCGCGGGCCTCTCGTTCACCAGTATTGTGTGCACGTATTTTCTGCTTCCGCGGCATCGGCCCGAGCGGGATGCGAGCACGCCGCGCCGATTCGCCGTGCTCGACTGGGGAAACTACGTCCGCTTCTTTCGCCAGCCTGGTCTGGGCCCGCTGCTGTTTCAGTTCTTCGCTTTCACCACGGCGTTTTCGGGTTTCATGTCCGGTTTCGCGTTGTTTGCCGAACGGCGGTTTCTGTGGCAGGGGCATCCGTTTGGAACGCGCGAGGTCGGTTACGTGTACGCGTTCGTGGGATTTGTGGGGATCATTTTCCAGGGCGGCCTGGTGGGGCGTCTGGTGCACCTGCTGGGGGAGCGGCGCATGGTGCGCATCGCCTGGGTGGTGGCGGCGGCGAGCTATGCCGCGCTGGGCTTCACGTGGACCATCCCCTGGCTGTTGCTGGTGGCGGCCACGCAGTCTTTCGGCGCGGGCTCGCTGCGTCCGGTGCTGACCAGCCTGATCACGCAGAAGGCGGGGCGCACGGAGACCGGGGCCGTGCTGGGGCTGACGCAATCGCTGATGGCGGTATCGCAGATTGTGGCGCCGTTCATTGCGGGCCTGCTGATCCAGAAGGGGTGGCTGGTGTCGTGGGCGATGTTCCCGGCGGTGGTGTCGTTGGTGGGGTTGTTGCTGTGATGGGCGCGGTCAGGCTGCGGCGCCGCGCAGCTCGATGACGTAGTAGCGGCAGGGCGTGGCGCCGGCGTTGCGCACGCTGTGCATCTGGTTCGAGGCCAGCCAGATCACCGAGCCCGCCTCCACTTTTTCGGTCTTTTCGTCGAAGTATGCTTCGAGCGTCCCTTCGGCCAGAATGATGATCTCTTCGTTGGCGTGCTTGTGCGGGGCGTGCGCGAGCGTGCCCGGGCCGAGGGTGGTCTCGTGCATTTCGACTTTGAACCCGCCGTGCGTGGCGCCGAGGAAAAACTCGCGGCCCTTTTTCTCGTCGTTTCCCTCCCAGGGGATTTGCGGGTCGTGGTAGATCTTCGACGCCGACATTACCTGGGGCTGCTTCGTTTGCGCGCCGGCGCGTGCCGCCAGCAGGGGGAGCAGCAGGCTCAAATCTCTTCGCGAGTAGGTCATGTTCGTTGTCCACAATGGATCTTGAAGCGGCCAGTATCGCATAGATGCGCGGAGGTGGGGCGGGTGGGCTTCAACACTGGGGACATTCCTACTGTGAACCGTTTCGGTTTGGGTGATTCGGTGGATACGCACAACGGATCCGAACGGCTTAACGAAGACGACGACCGTGCGTCCGACCACTTCTGCCACGGGCTGCTATCCCCTTTTCCGCATCGCCGGCGAAACTCGGCTTACTTCCAATCGCCACGCCCGTGATAAATGTCAACGAGGAGTTGGAACTCCCGTCCGCACTTGGCGCACCGAAAGGCGTAAGAAGTAGAGGTCTTGTAGCGGTCCGTCTCCGGGGATCTCTTCGAGAGGCGAACTGACCTGCACCAGGTTTAGCACCCCTCGGTTCACAAACGACTTGATACGGTCAATGCGGCGGCGGAAATCGTAGGGTGTTCTAATCGGGACGCGCGGCACAAACCGTAGACAACGGAGGCACACCTCCCACTATGCCACCCTCCGACCGACTCAGGATGGGAGTTGGGGCACCGCCCGCAGGGTCAGTGTACGATAATCCCGTTTTTCGGCCTGGAACCATCCCGCCCGCGCTGGGCTGCCTTGGTGAACGCCGTGCGACCGCCGCGAGACTCTCGCTAAGCACGATTCGACAAGAATCGGAAGAATTTCCAAGGACGCCCATCGACGATGTGCTGATCCTCTCTGTACAAGCCAGAAGAGTAGATGGAGACTTCTCCACGCCAAAAGGTGACGGCTGGCGCGTTGGCTTCTAATACTCTGACGAGCCATTCTCCCGGATGTTCATTCCAGAGAAAAGTAGCCATGCTGCGGCCGACGCCGCGGCGTCGAAACTTGCGCATGACAAAGAACTCGTGAACGTCATGTGTGCCAATACCGTCCAGCCACTCGCCGCCCGATCCGATGAGCGCAAAGCCTGCGATCGCGTCCCCAACTTTGGCTAAGTACACGTCATACCCTTTCGCCCAGACTGAGGCCGTGTCGTAGGAATAGCGTCCGTCGGCGCCGGTATCAAGCCCGAACCACTCCGGCAGTCGTGGCAATCGTACTCCGATAAGTTCCGGAGCAAGACGTCCGATTCAGGTCCGATTTTGGAGATCACGAGATTAGGGGGCGGCATGGAGTGGTCATCTGCCCGACTTTGAGTTTACCTTCCGTTCGAACTCGGCGGGAACTACTGATTACACCGCGCAAACGCCGTTGTGTTCACGAACCCCGCCAGGACGCACTCGCGGCAACAGCCTGGCACGCCCATTCGGGACCGTTCGGTGGCGTTTCCAGAAACCTCGCCTATCGTCCGCAAACGAAACGTGCTTCAAGGCTTGCAGTCGCAACCGCCCAAGCGTGGGTCGTTCGGACCTTTCAGTGGATGCAGATACAGATGCCTGGGGTCGATCATGTCGAACGGCATCGCTCAAAACGAAGCGAATCCAGGTGTCGTGCAATCAAGATCCCATCCGTATAGAATGGAAAACTCCGGAGTGGCCTACGGCGTTATACCGTACCAGTACGAGAGCGGGGATGATCATATGGTTGAATTCTTCCAAAAGTTGTTTTCCAGCGATTTCATGCCGCATGGGATGTGCTATCTCTGGAATCCCTCCGTCCTGTGGCTGAACGTCATCTCGGATGGGCTCATCTGCGCCGCTTACTACGCTATAGCCGTACTTCTCTTCTTGTTTTTCCGAAAAAGAGAAGACATCGCCTTTCGCTGGGTGTTTGTGGCCTTCGCGACCTTTATTTTGGCCTGTGGAACAACCCATTTGCTTGGCGTCTGGACGGTTTGGCATGGAACGTACCGCCTCGACGGTGTGGTGAAGGCGGTGACCGCTTCCGCTTCCCTGTTGACTGCCATTTTGCTGGTCCCTTTGTTACCCGCGCTGGTCAGGTTACCCAGCCCGACCGAGCTACAAAGGTTGAACGGGCAATTACATCACGAGATTGAGGAGCGCCGCCAGATGGCGGAGATCCTTGAGCGCCAGGCAAGCCTGATGGATCTCGCATGCGATGCCGTTATTGTCCGCGGGTTCGATGGGACCATCCAATTCTGGAATCGCGGCGCCGAACAGTTATATGGTTGGGCGAAAGATCAGACTCTCGGACGGGTGTCCCACGATCTTCTGGCAAACCGCTTCCCGGAACCGCGCGAAAAGATCGAACAGCAACTCCGCGAGAATGGTCGTTGGGAGGGCGAACTGGTTCACAAAACGCGA
>CAYVPZ010000618.1:0-3400 GCA_964453955.1 uncultured Solibacteraceae bacterium
TCTGGTGTTTCTCCCCCCGGGCGGCACCGCGTAGGTCTGCGAAGCCGCATTTAACATATCGGCATATAACGTGTTCAACGATTCGCGAATGGGGACCATCTATGCGCGGAACGTTTCATAGGGGTGGTGAAAGGAGAGGAGGCGCCTGATGAGAACGAACCTGGACCGCACAAAGAAGCGTAGGGGCTTTGCCCTGATGTACATGGCCATCGCTCTGATCGTGCTCACGGCTTTCTGCGGGCTCGCGGTGGATGCAACGGTGCTCTTCCTGATCCGCGCCAAACTGAGCGCCGCGGTGGACGCGGCGGCGCTGGCCGGCGCCCGATCGGTGAACCTCGGCACCACGCAGGCAGCGGCCCAGAGCGCGGCGCTGGGGGCCGCGCAGTCGTTCTTCGTGGCGGACTACCCCAGCGGCTATCTGGGCAGCACGCCGATTAACATGTCCACCCAATACACCGCCACCTTCACCCAGAGCGCCAGCACGGGGTTGATCACGGTGGCCATCACCGCCAACGTGGAGGCGCCGGTGTACTTCATGCGCATCCTTGGGTTCACGCAAATGCCCGTCTCCGCCGCCGGCACCGCCACCCGCCGCGCCCTGGTGATGATGCTGGCGCTGGACGTCTCAAGTTCCATGGGTAACGGAGCCGGCAGTTCCTGTGAAGCGATGATTGCCGCCGCGCAGAATTTCGTCACCATGTTCAGCCCATACGATGAGATCGGCCTGATCACCTTCAACCTCACCGCCACGCTGAACGACGCGCCCACCACTTCTCACGGCGTGGGCTCGGCCCTGTACAACGATATCGGCGCTATCTCATGCGGGAGCAATACGAATACGATCGCGGCGCTCGAAACGGCGTACGCGGAGATCAAAGCCGCGGGTCTTCCCCTGGCCTTGAACACGATTGTGCTGTTCACTGACGGATCGCCCAACGCCGTCACGGCGAACTTCCCCGCGCGCGCCTCGGTGGATACGCGCTGGGGGCCGGCGATGGCCGCGCCCGCCCCTCCCGCACAACCCGGCGGGTATAGTTGCGTGGACACCGGCGCCAACGGGCAAAACCCCAACCCTCCCAACACCGACAACAACGAAGAGCCCTGCCAGAACATGCCGGTGGTCTGCACCAATGCGTCCGCCACGATTTTCGGATCGATCGCGCAATGGGGGGATCAGAATTCCTACGGCGCCTCCACCTATGGACCGGCGAATCCCACCAACACTCTGAGCGCCAGCATCCCGGCATCCTGCAACGACACCGGGGGACTGCCCAGCACCAATATCCGCCAGTTCGTCGCGTACATCCCCAACAGCGATTACTGGGGCAACAACCTGCAGCATGGAGTGCCGGTTACCGCCGCCTCGCCGGCGGCCGCTGCCGAGGTCCTGAGCGGCTGGGACACCAGGGAAAACTGGCTCTTTCAAGTGAACCAGGACTGCAATCCGCCGGGGACTTGTAAGAATACGGGTGCTGTTTGGCTTCCTACGTACTCCGGCACGGGTTCGGGCAGCAACTTTTTCAGCGCCGGCCCGTATAAGGGCTACCTGCGGCCCGACCAGCCCAATACCATCGTCGCCGCATCCATGAACGGCGCTATGTCGGCAGCCTACAATATCCGGTCGGACTCAACCTATAACCCGGTGATCGATACCATTTATCTCACCGGGAACTCGTACGATTCGGTCGACCACGAGTTTCTCGCGATTATGGCGAACGTGCAGCAGATTACCGCGCTGCCGTATGATTCCACCTATTCGTCGACGGGCGACCCGGCGTTGTATGCAAACCCGGCCTATCAGTCCGGCCAGCAAATGGGAGAGTATCTGGTGACCTCGGACAAGAACCAGTTGACCACTCTGTTCGCGCAACTCGCCAGCCAGGTGCTGCGCCTGAGCCAATGATCCCCATGCACGCCTTGCTTCTGCTCGCGTTGTTGCAAGCGGCTCCGGCCGGCGAGCCGCTCCGCTCCGGCTGCTCCGCCGATGCCCCGCAGATCGGGTCGGTCGGGCCGGGCGACCGCGTGGCGGTTCAATCCGCGCTGGCGGGCGAAGGGCCGACGTGCTACAAGATCGACGTGATCCGGCCCGGACAAAGCCTGACCGGATACGTAATCGGCGAATCGCTGCCAGCCATCCAGGACTTTGTGGACGGCCGTGAGAGAATCTCCGCGGAGTCCGCCAGGGAGGAGGCGCGGCGGGCCCGCGAGGCTGAGCTCGCGCGCACCCGGGCGAGTGTGCAGGCCGCCGCCACCGAGCCCACGGATCCGCTGGTATCGACACAGTTCGCGGACTTCGCGGGACGGGACGTCAACGGAAGACCAGTCAGCCTTGCGAGCCTGAAAGGCCGGGCCACCGTGGTGACATTCTGGAAGCCGGGCAGCGCCCGTTCTGTCGCGGATCTCGAACACGAGCTGCCGCTCTACAATCAGTTCCACAAGAGCGGTCTGGCGGCGGTGGGAGTCAGCATGGATCCCCGGCCCGACCGCATCAATGAGGTATTGGACGACATCACTCTTCCCTGGCCACAGATGCCCGACCAGAGCGGCCTGGCCGCCCGCTACGGGGTGGATCCCAAGGCCGGCAAAACCTTCGTCCTCGACGCGGATCACCGCATCGTGGCCGCCGGACCCATGGGCCCGGAGATCGACAAGGCCATTCGCCAACTGCTGGCCACACCCGAGAATCAGTAACCGTCAGGCCGGCGACACCGCGGGCTTTGCCGGACGGTTCAGCAGAATCCAGATTCCCAGCAGCAGCAGCCCGATGGACATCCACTGGGTGAGCGAAAGGCCGAGCTGGGTGGGCTGCTCGTGGAAGCGGTAGAACTCAATCACAAAGCGCGAGACCGAGTAGAGGATCAGATACAAACCGATGATGGCGCCTTCGGCGTGCGGGCGGCGAATGCGCCACAGCAGGATGGCGAAGATAACTGCCTCGGCCAGCGCTTCGTAGATCTGCGTGGGGTGCAGAGGAATGCCCAGCGGCACGCCGGTGAGCTGCCACGCCTGGGTGTTCCGGAAGGTGATGGCCCAGGGCAGGTGCGTGGGGATGCCCCAGCAACAGCCCGCCGCCAGACACCCCAGCCGGCCGATGGCGTGGCCCACGGCAATGCCCGGCGCGAACACGTCGAAGGTGGTCAGCCAGGGAAGCTGCTGCGAGCGGATGTACCATGTGGCCACGATCAGCGCGAGCACCAGCCCACCCTGATAGACGCCGGCGGCCTGCAGGGTCTCGCGCGTGAAGATGTCGCCGGGATGCGCCCAGTAGATGCGGAAATCGAACAACAGCATGGCGATCTTGGCGCCGATGAGCCCGGCCAGCGCCGAGTAGATGGCCAGGTTGACGATCGGGTCGGGCTTGAGGCCGGCGCGTTTCGCCAGACGCACCGTGACGTACAAG
>CAYVPZ010000619.1:0-3382 GCA_964453955.1 uncultured Solibacteraceae bacterium
ACTCGCTGTCTGTCGATGAGAAGCATAATTCCATATGGTCCGTGCACATCGGTCCCCGCGGAGAGTTCGACCCGTCTGATGTGCGCCGCGAGTTCTTGTTACCGGATTTCTTCACGCAGCCGACCACGTAGACCAGATCGGCTTTGGGCACCGAGATGACGTCATGAGGGAGCACCGGGATGTTCTCCTCGGGGTTTTGCGCCTCCATCACCGCGCGCACGTTCAGCTCGGCAACACGGTACTGGCCGGTGGAATCGTCCACGGTATTCGGCAACGGGAGCGGGCCGGACTTTTTGGCGCGGGTCACTTTGATGGTGTTGCCGGCATCGGGATTCAGGCCGCCCGCCAGCGACAAAACTTCGTACAGGGTTTTGCTGCCGGTGATCTGGACTACACCGGGGTTCTTGACGGCGCCCAGCACGGAGACCGGCTCGGGGCGAAACTCGCTGAGCGAGAGGGTCACCGAGGGGTTCTGCAGGATGGCCATGAGGCGGCTCTCGATCTCGGTTTCGGCCTGCTCCACGGTGAGGCCGGAGACGTGGACGCGGCCGGCCACCGGGAGATTGAGGTTGCCGCGCATGTCCACGCGATAGACGTCCTTGTCGCTGATCTCGTCGAGGTCGAGGACCTTCACCGTTAACTTGTCTTCGGGGCCGAGGATGTAGGCCTGCATGCCACCGGCATCCTCGGGGAGGGCGGCAGGGGTTACGGACACGCCGGAGATTACGGTGGCCGGTGGGGTTTCGCCGGTCTGGGCAGCAGCGAAAGCACAGGCGAGAAACAGAATAAGAGGACAGAGCTTGTTCATATGCGGGCTCCGGCGCTAAAGCGAGCGGTGAGAACCTTTTCCTGGCGATCAATCCGCTCGATAATGCGCTTCACTTCGTCGGAGAGCAGCGACATCTGACCGCGCAGTTCGCACACCTGGTCGTACAGCGGGGCGCCGTTGCGGCCCGAGGCGATGAGTTGTTGCATGGCGCCACGAGCGAGTTCCGAGAGGTTGCGAACGCCGACGGTGGTGCAGGCATTCTGCAGCGCCCTGTATTCGTCCCACGACATCCGAAAACTGATCATCTTGGTTCTACGGTCGATCATGTTGTGTGAATGGGATGCGGCGGCATTACGACCGCAGGTTTGGGTTCGCGCAATCGAACCAGAGACAATTCAAGGAAGAAACGGCGGCACACGTCGCAAAACTGCTCGCCTGCCGTCTTCCTGCCGCAGCGGAAGCAGGAGTTAGCCGCTTTCGCCGTCATGCCGGATTTATCCGATGGGCCGGACCGATTCCCGGTCGATTTCGGCCGCCACCGAGCGTTGGAGAAGCGAGAGCGAGGCAACCAGCCGGTATCCGGCTTTCAGCCTGACAACGACGCCCTCGGCGCCCGCCAGCGGCCCGCGCTCCACGACGACGCGTTGGCCGACCTTGAGAAAAGGCCACGGCTCCGCCGCAACTCCGGAACCGCAAATCACCTGAAGGGACTGGATTTCGCCAGGGTCGACGGGAACCGGCTCCCTGCCGGCGCTGACTACGTGCACAACGCCCGGAGTGTTGAGGACGCGGTAAGGGTCCCTTTTGTCAAAGCGGGAGAACAAATAACCGGAGAACAGCGGCATGTCCAGCTCTTTGACACGGTCGGACCAGGCGCGGCGGCTGCGGTATACGGGCAGGAATTCGTCATATCCCATAGCTCGGAGCGCCCGCGAGGTGACGAATTCGAAGTTCGGTTTGACGCGAATTGCGTACCAGGGGTGCATGCCGGAAGCGCCGGGGAGCACCACGGGGACGGGGGTGCAAAGCTCCGAAGGGTTCATAAGGAAGTAAGTACGCAGCTTCGCCCTGTTAGTCCCATGCCCCACTTCCAAAGAAGCGGGACACGGCAACCCCAATCGATTCCGCCGCATTGCTGCAGCGGACCCAATTGCGTTTGGCGCTGAACGAAGCAAATTACCGCGACGCTGCGGTACACCCATGCCCGGAACGGCAAGCCAGGCACTCGTCCGGTTGCCGGGATCGGTGCCCGGCAGTGTAACCCCCCGGACCCAATATCTCGGGGGAAGCTCTTACGGTGAAGCTCAGTATGACCACTGTTTTCTGTTCTTGCAAGGGGATTATGTGTGGATTCTGTCTGAACTATTTCTGAACTGCGCCGCAGGAAGCGTGATTCGCGAGACATTCACATTACGGAGTGGCGCAGCATTGTGAGCGCAGCACACAGTTTAGTCTGGAATGGCGATGATCACAAGGCAATCCAGCGAATATGCCACCGAATCAGAAGGCACGGCGGCGTCAGATTTGGCCAGGTCTTCGCCGACCTGCACAGCGGAGATCTGCCCGCTACGCAGCATCCCGACCTGACAGGAAGCGCCGAATTCCCGCGTCAACCGAGGCGCGGGGCTGCGTGTAACGCTCCGCGCTTGTCCTGACTATCCAGTCGCGGCCCGCGCCGTTGCGAGGCCTGGCCAGCGGGGTGGCGATGACATGGGGGCCAGAAGGGGCCGCGGCGGCGCCCTCTTTGTAGCGGCTCAGGGTGCGCACATACGCCTTGAAGTCGGGCAGATCCTGCAGAACGGAAGCGGCATGAGCGTCGCGAATTCGTCTGTCATCCGCGCCGCATCAGCACCGCTGACCGGAAATGAGATGAGCGTGGCGCAATTCGTGAGAATTGCAAAAGCCGCATCCTGCGAGAGCTGCTCGATGCCCTGGGTGGCGAGTACGAGGATCAGTCGGTACTTTCGGGCCTCCTGGAGGATCGGAGGAAAGTCGCCGATGAAGTACTGCGCCTCCTCGGCGTAGAGGACGTGCGGGACTCGCTTTTCTTCGGGCACGTCATGCCGGGCCAGCGCAGCGAGCTTCTCCCTGATGACGATGAGGGAACCCAGCAGACGCTCGTTATCCTCGCCAATCGATCCCTTCGAGAAATCACAGAGAGTATCTTTCGATGGTCCATCATCCAGCGGAAATGCACCCACGGCGGAGGAACTCTTCGGTCGGACAGTCCGAGAGCTTCGCAAAGAGCGGGCCATCTCGCAGGAGATTCTCGCGTTCGAGAGCGGCTACCACACAACATATATCGGACAGCTTGAGGCGGGCGACGAAAAGTCCGTCATTGCGAGCCATCATGCGGATCGCGAAGGCATTGAATACGCCCGGATCTGAGATTTTCAAGCGAGTGGAGGAACACCTCGAAGATCGCGGGTCAGGGCATCACAAGCCTGTCGGTCGGCTGCGCTGACAGCGAAACAGCACGGGGGCGGGGGAGCGGCCCTTGACGGGATCCTTGACACTTTCTGCCAATCAGATAGTCTGAAAGTATGGCCACGAAGGCAGCTAGCAGCCCGTGCCTAAACCGCCTGTTTTTCGGCCGGCCGGATGAATAAGCAC
>CAYVPZ010000620.1:0-3381 GCA_964453955.1 uncultured Solibacteraceae bacterium
TCCATCCGTCGCGCGAAGCGGTGGCGCTGTGCCTCCAGTGCCGCCGCGCGTTTTGCCGTGAGTGCGTGGTGGATCACGACGGACGGCTCATCTGCGCGGCGTGTCTCGCCCGGCTGCGCGCCCCGGTGGCGCGCGGCAACCGCGCCCTGCGGCAATTATTTTCGGCGGCGACGGCCGTGCTGGCCATTCTGCTGTGCTGGATACTGTTCTATATGGCTGGGCGCCTGCTCATGCTGGAGGCGCCCGCGCACCACGGCTTCGACGACACCGAACAGGAACAGCACCAGTGAGGACCGCCGCCCAGCCTCCCAATCCGATCGCGCTGCTTGATTCCGCCTTCGATTTGCTGCGCGCCGCCCCGCCCTCGGCATGGCTGGCGTGGGCGCTGGGGAGCCTGCCGTTCGGTCTCGGCGCCATCGCCTTCGTTAGTGAGATGACCGGCAGCGCGAACGCCGCCCGGTTGCTTCCGGCGCACGCGCTCGCGCTGGCGCTGCTGTTCCTGTGGATGGTGGCCAGCCAGGCCTTGTTCGCGCGCCGCCTGTGGCCGCTGCTCAGTGGCCGCGCGCGTTCCCGGCCCGCGCTGGCCGCTCAGGCGGCTATCGGCAGCACGGCGCTGCTGATGCTGCCCCTCGGCGCTCTGAGCGTCATCGGGTTGCCCTGGACGGCGGCGTTCTACTACAGCGCCACGGCGTCCGACGAACCGGATGTGGCCGGCATATTCCGATACGCCTCGCGCCAGGCGTCCACGTGGGCATTCTCCGGCGCGCTCGAACTCGCCATTGCCCTGCTGCTGGGCCTTGTGGTGTTTGTGAATGTGCTCGCGCTGCTGATCGCCGGGCCCATCGTCTTGCGAACCTTCACCGGCGAGGAGACCGTTTTCACCACCAACACGATGGGCATGCTGAACAGCACGTTGTTCGCCGCCGCCGTGGTGATCGCATGGCTGCTGATGGACCCGCTGCTGCGCGCCGTATACGTGATTCGCTGCTTTCGCGTGGACGCCATCCGCACCGGCGTGGATCTGCGAGCGCGGATAGCCGTGATGGCTGCGCTGGTGGCCATTTTCTGTGGGGCAGGCTCTCAGCCTGCGGCGGCCTCTCAGTCCGCCTCTCTCTCCGTCGACCCGCAGAAGCTCGATCGCAGTATCCACGAGGTGACCCGGCGGCCCGAGTTCCTGTGGCGGGAGCCGAGGCAGGAGGAATCGTCGCCTCCCGCGAACGCCTTCATCCGCTTCACCCAGGACGCCGTGCGTTTCATCAGCGAAACGGTTCATCGCGCGCTCGATTGGGTGGGCGGCGTGATTCGCGCTATCATCCGCTGGCTGATGGGGCGCCAGCAGGACGAATCGCCCGATGGGTCTGGCGGACGCGGTATGCCCTTCGCGGCGCCCGCGCTGTATGCTTTGATGGCGGTGGCGGCGGGCGCGGCCATCGCGCTCCTGCTGCGCATCCAGCGCCGCCGGAAAGCCGCGGCCGTGCCCACCCTGCCGGCGGCGGCGACTCTGGATCTGGCGAGCGAAGATGTTTCCCCGGACCAGGCGCCGGAGGATGCGTGGCTGGCCATGGCCGCTGGTCTGCTGGAAGCGGGGGATCTCCGCCTGGCCACGCGCGCCCTCTACCTGGCGGTGCTGGCCAGTCTCGGCGAGGGCGGCCTGATCACCATTCACCGGGCCCGCTCGAACCTCGATTACCAGCGCGAACTCGCTCGCCGCGCCCGCGGGAACACGGGGCTGCTGGAGACGTTTCGCGGCCTCGTCGCCGTGTTCGAGCGAACATGGTACGGCGAGCATGCGATCACCCGCGACGCCTTCGACCGCTTTCAGGCCGGCGCGCTGGAAATGAGGGCTCGTGGGCAGGCGTAAGGTCACCGGGGCGGCCGCCGCACTGCTGGCTCTGGCCTTCCTGGCGGGAGTGTACACGCTGTTCCGCCTGCGCTTCGAAGCCGCCGACGCGTACCCGGTCTACTCCACGCTACGCGCCGATCCGCTGGGGGCGAAGGCGCTCTACGAAAGCCTCGCGTTGCAGCCTCGTCTCACGGTTACTCGCAACATGCGGCCGCTGACGCGCCTGCGCGGGCACGATACGACGCTGTTCCTGTTGGGCATCGACGAATTGAGCGGGGAGATGGCCCCCGACCTCGAGCGTATCGCGCGCGGCGGCGGGCGGACGGTGATCGCGTTCGTGCCCCGGCGGCCGCGTCTGGAGGCGGAGGTCGAGTTCGAACGTCAACTGCGGATCAAGCACGTGCCCACGCTGTTCGATACGCTGGGCGTTACCCTGGTCACCGACACAGAAAAGCGGCGCAGCGAATGGAGCGCCGACCCGCCCCGCTACACCGCGCTCTGGTTCGACCGGCTGGCGCCCGCGTGGGCCGTGCAAAAAACATATCGGAACCATCCGGTGTGGATCGAGCGGCCGTGGCTGGCGGGCGCACTCGTGCTGGTGGCGGATTCGTGGATGCTCAGCAACGAGGCGCTGGCGCGCGAGCCGGACGCCTCGGCGCTGGCGCGGCTGGCCGGGCCCAGCCACCACATCGTGTTTGACGAGGGGCACCTGGGCATCGAGGAAGGCGGCAGCGTCGCCGGCCTGTTGCGCCGATACCATTTGCAGGGCCTGATTGCGGCGCTGCTGGTGCTGGCCGGCTTGTACGTGTGGAAAAGCTCGTCGCCATTGCTGCCGCCCGCAGCGCCGAGCGACGCCGATGCCGCCGGCCTGCGGGGCTTCTCCGCGGCGTCCGGTCTGGTGACCCTGCTGGAGCGAAGCGTCCCGGCGGCGCAGTTGCTCGACGTCTGCATCGGCGAGTACCAGACCAGCGCGGGCCGCGGGCAGAAGCTGGAAGAAATCGTGCGCCAGAACGCGCGCGCCGCCGATCCGGTGCGCGGCTACGAAACGATCCGACAGGCACTCGAGGAGACCAGGCATCCATGGAAGAAGACTTCGAGCAGTTGAAGACGGTGCTGGAGCGGACGCGCGCAGAGGTCCGCAAAGTGGTGATTGGCCAGGAACAGGCCATCGACTTCGCGCTGGTGTGCATCTTCACCGCGCACCACGCGCTGGTGGAAGGCGTGCCCGGCGTGGCCAAGACGCTGCTGACGCGAACGCTGGCCCACGTGCTGGGCGGGAATTTTAGCCGGGTACAATTCACGCCGGATTTAATGCCCACCGACATCACCGGTACCAATGTATTTAATCTGCAGCGCGGCGAGTTCTCGCTGGTGCGTGGCCCCATTTTTACCACTTTCCTGCTGGCCGACGAAATCAATCGCGCTCCCGCGCGCACCCAGGCGGCGCTGCTCGAAGCCATGCAGGAGCGCACCGTGACCATCGACCGCGAAACGTACCCGCTCTCGCCGGCCTTCACGGTATTCGCCACCCAGAACCC
>CAYVPZ010000621.1:0-3380 GCA_964453955.1 uncultured Solibacteraceae bacterium
CCATTGGCCGGCGGCCACATTGACCAGCAACAACGGCGTCGCCGCCAGCATATTCCAAACAGCGTGTTTCACGGGGGCCAATCGCAGTATATATCGCGGAGCTGGCCAACACGAGCACGGCGGCCTTTGATCTCAACGCGACAACGAGAAATGTTAGGCTTATCGTATGCCGCTTCGCCCAGATATCGTGGTTACGAGACCGGATTCGCCAGAGGTCCTGCTCGTGGTCGAGGTAAAGGGTGACCTTGCGGACCAGAAAACCACCGAGGCCGCGCTGAAATCATACATGGTTCACATCAGCTGTCCTGTCGGAATGCTGGTTACTCGTAAACGAGTGCGTTTTTACCGCAACCGCTACACGGATTACGCGCCTCAGACCGTCGAGATGACCGGTGAGTGTCCAACCGGTGAGCTACTGGGAACGCTTCATCGAGGCGCGGTGACTGAATCGGACCTGGAACGCTCGGTCGAACAGTGGCTTGAGAGTCTGCAAGCTGGCGGCTACTCATCATGGCCGTCTGCCGTTCGTGAGGCGATCGAATCCAGCGTTCTGCCAGTCGTCAGCGGTGGCGTCGTACGCGCGGGTGGTCCGCGCTGGCGCCGCGCCGGCTAGCAGCCAATGCGCCACGTCTTTGTGGAGACGAACTGGGTGTTTGCCTATGCGGCCCCGGCGCATCACAAGAGGCTGGACGCGGTCGAACTTCTCGCGCGCGCACGGGCACATGAGATAAGAATTCACCTTCCCGCACCTTGTCTCACCGAGGCACGGCCGCCCATCATGAGGAAATGCCAACCGCGGAACGAGGCGGATGCGATCCGCCAGTTTCTCCTGCGAGCAAGAGCGGAACAAACCGTATCGCCTGACCAGGAACGTACCACGCGAGTAGTGCTGGACCGCTTCGAACAACAGGTCCGTGGAGAACTTCGGCAACTCGACGACGTGCTCAAGTCAATTCGCGTCGAGCCGGGACTCGAACTTTTTCCCCTCAAGGAACACATGCTCGATCGAGCTATAGACCTCGCACAAATGGATCTTTCGCTGGAGCCATTTGACCAGGCGATTCTGGCCGCCATCCTCGGCCGTGCGGAAGAACTTCGCAATCAGGGCGAGACCGAACTGTGCTTCTGCGTTACGGACGCCGACCCCCAGCCCTGGGACAGGCGCGGCAACGCGAAGCCGCTCCTGACAAAGCTGTACGACGAGGCGCTCGTCTGGGTATATGGCGATTTCGGCATGAACGCGCCTGAACGGCCAGATAACTGGCCGACGTAAGAGGCAAGAGACAGCCCACCCCATTCCGATCGTGAAATCCCCGTCCCACGAGCGGATTACAATTCAGTCTGACGGTACGAGTTCACCGGACGTCGCCATCAAGGAGCCATTTCATGGATCGCCGTAGTTTCCTCGCCAGTTCCCTTGCCCTGGGCGGTGGTGCGTTGCTCGCGCGGCCCGCTTCCGCCGCCCGTTTCCCCGATGGCTTCCTCTGGGGCCTGGCCACCGCCTCCTACCAGGTGGAAGGCGCGTGGAACGAGGACGGCAAGGGCGAATCGATATGGGATCGCTTTTCGCACACCGTGGGCAAAGTGAAGGGCGGCGCAACCGGCGACATTGCCTGCGACCAGTATCATCTCTATCCCCAGGACATCGCCATTCTGAAGCGCCTGAACCAGAAGAGCTACCGCTTCTCCATCGCCTGGTCGCGCATTCAGCCAGCGGGCACGGGCGCTCCCAACCAGAAGGGCCTCGACCATTACAGCCGTCTGGTGGACGCTCTGCTCGAAGCCGGAATCCGTCCATTCTGCACGCTCTACCACTGGGACCTGCCCCAGCCTCTCGAAGACCGCGGCGGCTGGCCCAGCCGCGACCTCGCCGGGTACTTTGCCGATTACGCCGGAATCCTCGCTAGGAATCTCGGCGACCGCATCGCCGTCTGGGCGCCCTTCAACATGCCCTGGTCGTTCACGTGGCTTGGTTACGGCGTCGGCGTTTTCCCTCCCGGCCGGGCCAGTTACAACGACTTTCTAAAGGCCGCCCACACCGTCAACCTCGCGCAGGGCGAGGCATTCCGCGCCATCAAAGCGGCCTCCTCCAGGGCCACGGTGGGCAGCGCCTACGGCATGGCTCCCGCTTATCCAAAGACCGCCAGCGAGGCCGATCGCGCCGCCGCCGAGCGCTATCACGCCATGAACAACGTCTACTTTCTCGAGACCGCCATCCACGGCCGATACCCGAAAGCATTCGTCGGCGAGACGCCGTATGAGGCCATGGGCTTCCGCCCCGGCGACGAAAAAATCATGCAGGCGCCGCTGGACTGGATCGGCTTCCACTACTACACACGCCGCATCGTCTCCGACGCCGGCGGCGCTTCCCATGCGGGCGGCGAAGCCAGCTTCGGCGCCGAGATCGAGCAGGACCCTTCCACCGGGCGCGACCCCTACACCCGTTTTCACGCCATCATGCCCACCGAAGCGCCGCTCACCGACGCCGGTCTCGAAATCTGGCCCCGCGGCATCTACGACCTCGTCATGCGCATCACGCGCGATTACAACCAGCCCGTGATTGAGATCACCGAGAGCGGGTGCAGCTATCTCGACACCCCGTACGAAAAGGAAAACGGACGTGTTCCCGACGCCCGCCGCATCGCCTTCTTCCGGGAAGAGCTGGCCGAGCTGGCGCGCGCCATTGCCGACGGCGCCAAAGTTCGCGCCTTTCATGCGTGGAGCCTGCTCGACAATTTCGAATGGGCCGATGGCTACAGCCAGCGCTACGGCCTCACGTACGTGGACTTCCGCGACCAGAAGCGCACCGTGAAGGACTCCGGGCTGTGGTACGGCAAGGTGGCGGCCACCAACCGGCTGGATTAGCGAAAGTGGCCGCGCAATCGCCTCCACCCGCGGGCTCAGCTGGATGGCGTTTCCTGAGCGGCGAAAACGACCAACCGGCCGCAAGCTCCAAGTGGAGCGTCATCCTGCTATCATCGCTGCTCGGAGAGCAACCATGCGGAATCTGATTTTCTCTCTCCTCTTTCTGGGGTTATCAACCGCCACTGTGTCTGCCCAGCAGTATGACCTCGTGCTCGAGGGCGGACGTGTCATGGATCCCGAAACCGGCATGGATGCCATACGCAATGTTGGCATCCGCGACGGAAAGATCGTTCGCATCTCGTCCGGCGCGCTGAGCGGACGGCATGTCGTCCATGCCGGCGGGCTGGTGGTCGCTCCCGGATTCATCGACCTGCACCAGCACGGCCAGGATATGGCCAGCCAGCGCGTCAAAGCGCTCGACGGCGTCACCACTGCGCTGGAGCTCGAGATCGGCGCGCCGGACGTGGCTCAGTTCCTGGAATCGAAGAAAGGTCGCTCTCTGATTCACTACGGCG
>CAYVPZ010000622.1:0-3377 GCA_964453955.1 uncultured Solibacteraceae bacterium
TGATCGAGACTGCGCTGGATGGGCCGGAACTCACGTCCATTGAGCGCGCCGCCCACCTGGCGGGTTTGGCGCCGGACATCGCCGCGTTTCCCGCCGGCCTCGACACGGTGGTGGGGGAACGCGGCCTGACCCTCTCCGGCGGGCAGAAGCAGCGCACCGCGATCGCCCGCGCCCTGTTGAGGGACCCGCGCATCCTGATCCTCGACGATGCGCTGTCCAGCGTGGACACCGTCACCGAGGAACGGATACTCGAAGGGCTCACGCAGATGATGCACGGGCGCACGACGATCCTCATCTCGCACCGCGTCTCCACGGTGCGCCACGCCGACCGCATTTTCGTGCTCGAGCACGGCGAACTGGTGGAGCAGGGCACCCACGCCGAGCTGATCGGCAACGGCGGCTACTATGCGGATCTTTATCAGAAGCAGTTGCTGGAGGAGGAGCTGGAAGCGATCTGAATTATGGAGGCGAGCAGCCCGTGGGGCCCGATCGGCGTTTTTTGGCCAAGCCGGACCCGGGTAGACAGTATCAGTGCTACTGGGCGTGGCGCGGAATCGGATCTCTCGCAAACGCGATCGGTCCTGGGGACCGGCCTCTCATCGAAGCCGTCGAACTCGATGGCAATCCCGAGTATGAGATCGTGGACGGCTGGGGACGATTACTGTCTTTCGCCGCACTTGTGCTTGAGGGATTGACCTTCTTCCCATTCGAGAGCTTCCTGGCATCCAGGACCCATCCGGACGATCGCTAAGGGAAGGATTCGTCTGGTGATCGCAACGGGCTGCGTTTTGGCGGCGAGCCCCAAATCTGCCAGCGCTAGAGAGGCTTCACCCGGTCGTGGGTTCATCGAGGAGGTCCAACACTTCCTGTTCGGTGGCGCGCGACCTCAGCAGATCGAGAATGTCGTGGTACTCATGCAGCCTGGCTTCCAGCTTTTCGACCAGAGCATCCACGATAACCTCCTGTATAAGTTTAGCGCTGACTTCCGCACTGTAAAGCTACGCAGAAACTCTACGCGGCCACATCCTCCACCCGCACGGACAGTCGCTTGCCGAGCGCCGCAAACGCCGCCTCCAGTTGATCCAGCTTCGACTTATGCCTGATGTCCAGCAGCCCGTCCACCTGGCTCGGCGAGCATCCCAGCCTTCGCGCCAGCTCGACTTTTCTGATGCCCGCGGAGCGCAAGGCATCGTACAGCATGAACTTCGCCTCGCTCAGCGCGGGGACCGGCACCATTCGCATGCCCTTTCTTAGAGGCCCTAGCCGCGGCAGATTCCTGGACGCTTCCACATAGAATGTCAGCGCCGCCTCCAGAGCTTCCTCCGCCATCAGCATGGCCTCTTCCAGTGTTTCGCCTTCGGTGATCGCTTCGGGAACGTCCGGGAAAGTGACCACAAAGCCGCCGGCCGCCTTGTCCTTAACGAATCTCGCCGGGTATTTCACAGATTGCCTCATTTCAAACCGAGCCGCTTCCTGATCCCCTCGACCGTGCCCATTTTCAAAGGTGCACCCTTGCCTTTCCAGCCATCTCTTCAACTCCGCGCTGGTCAAATGGTATTTTCGCACTTGTGCGAAAATGAGTCAAATCTCAATAGAAACCCAGCGGTTCTGCGGGATTACAAGATTGCATCCTTCACTCCCACACCCGTAGACCCGATCGGCTCAAACGGATGGGAATGCTCTGGTACCTTGACTCGCCCGCCTGCAGCTCGCGAAGCATCGCCCGTTTCACGGTGCGGTCGGACCCGCTCAGAATGGTGACGGAGCCTCCCGCTCCCCCCGCGCCGTTCACCTTCCAACCGATCGCGCCGTGTGCGGCGGCAATTTCGATGATGCGCCGATGATCGGGGCCCACGAGAGCGGGATGCAGATTGGCCTGGGCGTCTGTATTCTCGATCATGGCTCGACCCAAAGCCAGAAAATCGCCGGCGTACAGAGCGTCCCGGGATTTTGCCGCGGTTTCGCGTAATGGCCGCAGCTTATCCGCGCCGGGCCCGGCGCCCTCCAACTCCCGAATCACCATCTCGTGCACCGCGGAAGAACTGTGCGCGATTCCGACAAAGATCAGCGAAAGCCGGCTCTCCAGCTCCCACCAGATGGGGTCCGGCACCGCTATCTGAGTCACCGAGGCGCGCGGGTAATCGGACATCTCGATATAGTTGATGCCTCCATAGGCGGACGCGATCTGATCCTGTATGCCGCACTGCTGCCCGAGCAGCTCGGTTTCGATCTTGTGCGCCGCCTGTGCCACCTGGTGCGGCGTCATCTGTCCGGGAGTGAGCCGGTCCAGCGCCCCAATGAGGGCCACACTCACCGCCGCCGACGTTCCCGTCGAGCAGCCGCCAGGAACATCGCTGTAGATGGCAACTTCGATGGCAGCGCCGGCGGGGATCTTCATGTAGTCGATGGTGGCTTCGAGCAGGGGCTGCCTGGTGTAGTGGCCGGCTGGCTCGCCGATGGTGTACCGCTCGCCGTAGTTCTCGGCGTTGACCGTTATGCGTGGCCCTCCCCCGTGGTGCTCGTACACCTTCATCTGGACTTCCACGCAGGGATAAACCGCGATGTTGAAGATCGTGCCGTGCCCGGCGAACCAGGTATCGGTCCAGCCGCCGTTGTCGCAGATCCGAATTGGCGCGACACTCTTCAACAGCCGGACCGGCAGGTCGGAATCGTGGGGCATTCTGTCGGTTAATATCATATTCCGTCGCGCTCCGTTCGTCCTGACAGCAGGCATCGATTTGGCAACTGAGCCGGCCGGAAATAGTCATTCACGCCAATCTGCCGCCGTGACGGCAACAGCCACACCAGAATCCCCGCCGGCCCGGCGCTAACCTCGGTTAGAAATGCCCCCTCACCCATCACCCGCCCCAAAAACGGCCGCCCCAACAAAACGAACCCAATTCGGCGGGTCCGCCCCAACCGCTCCCCGTCTCGACAAAACGAACCCAATTTCCGCTAACCCGTTCAACGCCAACATCCGGCCCCGCCGCGCCGTGCAAACAGCCCCCCGCCCTGAGAAAACGAACCCAATTCCGCCGAGTTCCCAATCCCGGATAATAAAGGACGCACGCCCCACATGAAACCCGCCTTCGAAGACCTCGTCGAAAGCCGCGACCCGGGCCTCTACGACATCCACACCCACGCGCCCGGCCCCCGTGGGTCATTACCGCTCACCGAACAAATGCTGCGCCATCGCCCCTCCGGCGACCTGTTCGGCCTCTCGCAGGATGCGGGCATGGGATGGGACCCGGCAAAGCTGGGCGGCCCCGAGTTTCTCATCCTCAGCACGCACGGCGGCCTGCGGGCGGCGGACGGAACTCCCGTGGCGCTCGGCTATCACACCGGCCATTGGGAAGTGAACCTGCTGGTGGAAGCCG
>CAYVPZ010000623.1:0-3377 GCA_964453955.1 uncultured Solibacteraceae bacterium
AGGAGAAACGAAAACCGCCGAGAGGCCACTTACACAAAACGCTTGACACCGCCTGCGGGCACAGCCAACGGAAAAAACACCAGGCCCCAAGATCTCTTCACCCGGCGCCAAACTGTTTGCCACGCAACCTGACGGGCTTTGGGTCCACTTCGAGGGGACCGATTGCTGTGACGTCGTGGCTATCGAGGTTTGCCTTACTGTTCAGAACTTGAACGACAAGCGTTCTCGTTACATTCCGGCTAGCCACAGTCTGGTCCTCCCGTGCTCCCGCAAATGGTTAATAGAACCAATCAAGCTTCAGAAGGGCGGACTCAAGCCGCGCTGGAAGGCCAGTGGCTCTATCACTAAAGAGCCCGGGGACGTCAGCTTTCCCATCCGTCATCTCCGGGTTCTTTACGCACTGCCAAACGACGTGTACAAGACTTGGGGTCCCTCGCACACACCGGCCGGCTATGAGTACTTCTGTCGGCATTCCTCGCTTAACACCTATTGGAGCAAGAAGATGCAGACGTTCTTGGGACGGATGTCTGTAGATTCTCAGTTCTACACCCGCTTTTGATAATCCGGACTTATGTCCACTGGGCCGCATAGCCGCCGAGTCGTACCCTGGTCCCGACATTCGCGTTCCAGTCGGTTAGTCCCAAGTTCTACTGCGCCACTCGCACTATCAACAATCAGCGGGTACCGTCCGTGATCTCTATGGTGTTAACTGGAGGTGTCATGGAGAAATCGATTCCCGATTCAGGAAATGTCTTCGAGCGTCTTCACCTTGGGATGGAGGCATTTTGTGGAAGTGACAACCTGCGCCAACGCCTCCTCGCGGTTCGATTGCAGCTCCTGCCCCTCCGCGTGGCGGACTTCCCCGAGCACATGCGAGAACAATTTCGTCATCTGATGGACGATCTGCCGAACTCTGAGCAGGCATATTTCAGGGACGCGAAGCGTGTGGTGCTCGCCAGAGCCCTCCTTTCGCTTTACATGAAGGCCGCGCGCCTTGGCTAAGTACACCGTTTCATAAATACGGTCTCGTATTGTGGCGAGCGAGTCCTATGCTCGGTTTCCGAGCTTCGCCAGCAGGTCAGCGAGGTCCTTGCGGGTGAATTTCCATTCGAACGGGCGGGCCGTAGATTCCCAGTAGAGTTGAAAATCGAGCAAGCGCTCCGCCAGTGCATCGAGGCTCGCGAAGTCATTCGGCGAGAGAACCTTGCGTTGCAGGATAGAGAAGTAGATCTCGACCTGATTCAACCAACTGGCATGGATCGGTGCGTGGACAAGTACCAGGCGCGGATAGCGATCCTGCAAGCGTTGCACGGCCCGCGATCCGCGATGGGCGGAACAGTTGTCGACGATCCAGAACACCCGTCGAGCATCGTTGTAAGGAGGCCGGGTCATCACTTGCTCGACCAGACGATCAAAAGGCGCGATTCCGTTTTTGATTTCGCACCGACCGAAGATTCTGGCGCGGTGCACGTCCAACGCGGCAATGTAGGTCCAGGCTCCGCAACGAAAATATTCGTGCTCGACGCGCATGGCGGTGCGCGGGCGACAAGTGCGGGTGGAGTGTTTGCGGCGGCGTGCCTGAATGCTGGTCTTTTCATCCGCTGAGATGACGAACTCATCGTGTTTGAGAGCCTTGCCGTGCCATTTCCGAGCATAGAGGTCCAACAGGCGGCCAGCCTTTTCGGCAAAGTTGGGATCGCGCGGAAAGATCCAGCTGCGGTGATACCAGGGGCGGATCGCATCCTGATGCAGCCACCGCCAAATGGTACTGCCACTGACCGAAGCTACCAGTCCTGTTTGACACACCTCACGAGCCAGATCGGTGCAGCTCCAGCGGGACAGCGGGAGATCGTGAGTAGCCGGCAGTTCGCACGCCCACGCTTTAACCTGCACGACCAGATCTGGGGGAAAAAGTCCGGGGACGACCCGGACGCGCTTGCTCCTCCAATCCCATGAGGCGTTCGACAAAGAATCGCTTCCGCCATCGGCCGACGACCTCACGGCGGCTGTCGAGGCGGGCAGCAATCTCCTCGTTGGTCAGTCCCCCGGCGGCCAACAAGATCATCCGGGCACGCTGGACCTGAAAATACGGTAACGTATACTTGCCGGCTCGCCGTTGCAGTTCGGACTTCTCGGCAGACGACAAGCGAATCACAAATGGGCTGGTTCTGGGCATGGCGTAACACCTGCCTTACCATGCCATAAACTGCTCCACAGTTCAAGCCGATAATACGAGACTGTATTTATGAAACGACCGACTAAGTGCTTCACGACGTGGCCTGAATCGACTTGGAGACTGCCGCGGATCGCCATTGGCGTTGGCCAGCCATCCGGGAACGCCGTCTCGGGAAGCGCGGGCCACAGCCCTCCCGCACCTCGAATTAACCCCGCAACTCCTCCAGCACCTCGCGCCCAACCCGCACATTCCCGTCGCGGCCGGTGCCCAGTTGGAGCCCGGGTTTGTTGCCGCCGTGGAAATCGGTTCCGCCCGTGCGCAGCAAACCCAGCCGCTCGGACATGGCCAGGTAGCGCGCGGTGTCCGCGGCGTTGTGGTCCGAATGCCAGACCTCGATGCCGCGCAGCCCCTTCTCCTTCAGCCCGCCAATGAACCGCTCCTCTTCCTCGGGACGGCGAAAGCCCAGCCGGACCGGGTGGGCCACCACCGAAACGCCGCCGCCCGCGGCCACCTCGCGAATGGCGTCCTCGATCTTCGGGCTGTCGCGCTCCACGAACGATGGCGCGCTTTCGGCCAGATAGCGCCGGAACGCCTCCTCGGTGCTGCCCACGTATCCCTTCTTCATGAGCACGCGCGCAAAGTGCGGGCGCCCGGTGAGCGAGCGGCCCTGCGCTTCCACCTCGCCAAGGCTGATCTCGATGCCCTGCTGATTCAGATTGCGGATCAGCCGGATATTGCGCTCGCGGCGCGACGCCAGCAGCGCGGACACCCATTCGCGGAAGCCGGCGGAAGGCCCGCCGTGGAGGAAGTACGCCAGCATATGCACCGTCTTCCGGCCTCGTCCGTACGCGGCGCGGGTGCTGAGCTCGATGCCGCAAACCAGATCGAGCCCGCGCTCGCGCGCCACCGGCCCCGCCTGCTCGTAGCCCGCGAAGGTGTCGTGATCGGTAATGCCCAGCGCTTCGAGCCCCATCCCGGCCCCGGCTTCGACGAGCTCCCGCGGTGTGTATGTGCCATCGGACTCGTTAGTATGCGTGTGGAGATCGATCATGCGGCGCGGGGCGTGGCCACCAGCCCCAGATCCTCCAGTGTCTCCCAGATCCGGTCAGCGCTCTGTTGCGGGGTCTGGGTGGAGGAATCGACGCGCACGTCCGGGTGGAGCGGCGGCTCGTAGGGATCGGAAACGCCGGTGAATTGCGGG
>CAYVPZ010000624.1:0-3374 GCA_964453955.1 uncultured Solibacteraceae bacterium
GTTTGGGATAGCGCAGGCTCTCCACGCGGAAGCCCTGGGCGTCGGAGAGGTGCAGGTGCAGCACGTTCAGCTTCGCCGCTTCCATGCCGTCCACGTTGCGGAGGATCGTCTCCATGGGCATGAAATGGCGCGAAACGTCGATCATCAGCCCGCGCCAGGGGAACCGCGGCCGGTCCTCGATGGTCACGGCCGGAACGATCCAGCCCTGAACGCCCGCCTGCACCAATTGCCGCAATGTCTGCAATCCCAGCAGGACGCCCAGCGGGTTCGGCGCGGTCAGCCGCGCCTGGCGGCCGTCCACGGTGAGGGTGTAGCGCTCATCTTCGCCGAGCTGCTGGGCGGCGGCACCCGGTGTGCCGCAGGCGATGACGATCTGCCCGCCATCGGCCGGAAACTGCGCGTCGAACGGGGTCCCGGTTTGCCGGCGCAGTTGGGCGACGAACCGTTCCACCGCGTGCTCGACTCGCTGGTCGCCGCCATGCACCGAGATGGTGAGGGAGCGCTCGAGCGCGAGCGCGCCGTTGCCGGGCGCGACGCGGGCCGGCCAGGGCATCAGGTTCAGGTCGGCGGCCAGGCAGGGCATGATGGTTGCCAGCGCGATCACTACAGCGTCCTTGCGCGTCATTTTCTTGTGTAGTCTTCCGGGTCGAAAAACGAAAGGGGATCGAGAGAGGTGAATCGCCAGTGCTTGCCGCGCTTCTCCACGCGGCAGTGAATCACTTGGCGGCGGCGGATCACCGGAGCGTTCTCGTCGGGGTTGCGGATCTCCATATACCAGTCGAGATCCAGGCTGCGTTTCGTCTCGTCGCCATCGTCGCGCAGAGGTTCCACCGACGACACGATGTCACCCTGGGCCAGCAGCGCTGGAATGGACTCGCTTAGGCGATCGTAGCCCGGCATCGACTTATCCAGCGCGGCGAGGAAGCCCGGCGCGTTGTCGTCGCTGAGCGCGGCGGCCATGGAAGCGATCAGATCCAGAACGTCGGCATGAGTGTCCGCGTGGGCGCTGGCGGCAAACAGCAGGGCGGCGAGCAGGGACATGCGGCACCAGCCGCGTTTTTCCGGAATCGGCCGCGGATCAACACAGATGAACGCAGATGGCGCGCTTTGTTCTAATCCGCGTTTATCGGTGTTAATCGGCGGCCATCTTTTTCCGAGCAGGCGAAAACGCCCGCTCCACATCGCGGCGAGCCGCAAACCCAGGCAGGCGGGTTGAAAACCCGCCGCAGGTTGGAAACCTGCAGCAGAGCCGCAACCAAGAGGCAGGCGGGGCTGAGAGCCCCGCGCAGGCTGAGAGCCAGCCCCACTCCGAAATCGTCGCGGGCTGAGAAGATTCATGGGTGTGGTAGTACAGCTACGTGCGGTAGCTCGCATTGATCTCAATGTACTTCTCCGTGAGGTCGCAGGTGAGAAAGCGCGCCTCTCCGCGGTCATGCCCGCCAATGACAAACCGCACTGCGCACACCGGTTCGTCCAGCTTCCGTTTCAGTTCTTCTTCGGAGAAATCGGCGGCAACGCCGTCCCGACACACCGGGGTGCCCTGCATCCAGATTTCCACGCGCGCCGGATCGAAGGCCACGCCGGAGTTCCCCGCCGCCGACAGTATCCTCCCCCAGTTCGGGTCAGAGCCCGCGATGGCCGTCTTGAAGAGGGGGGAATTCGCGATGGACCGCGCGATCCGCACGGCGGCATCCTCGTCCACCGCGCCGCATACTTCAATGCGAATCAGCTTGCGCGCGCCCTCGCCGTCGCGGACAATCTGCTCGGCCAGGCTCTGCGCCACCGAGTTGAGGGCCTTCTGAAAGCGCCGCTGGCCGTCGCCCGCGGGCCGCACGCCGGAAGCGCCGTTGGCCACCAGTGCCAGAGTGTCGTTGGTGGACGTGTCGCCATCCACGGAGATGCGATTGTAGCTGCGCTCCACCGCCTCCGCCAGCATCGCGTGGAGCGGCGCGGGCGCGACAGCGGCGTCGGTGAGTATGAAACCCAGCGTGGTGGCCATGTTCGGATGAATCATGCCGGAGCCCTTGGTCATGCCCGCGATGGAGACCACCTTTCCGCCAATCTCCACCGCCGCGCTGGCCGTTTTCATGCGGGTGTCGGTAGTCAGGATAGCGCGGGCCGCGTCCTCGAATCGCTCCGGCGAAAGCGCGGCCACCAGTTCGGGCAGGCGCGATGTGATGAGCGCGGCGTCCAGCTCCACGCCGATCACGCCCGTCGAAGCCGGAAGAATCTGTTCCGCAGGCACGCCCAGTTGCGCCGCGGCCGCTTCACAACAGGCCTGGGCGACGGCATCGCCGGTGCGCGTGGCGCAATTCGCATTGCCCGCATTCACCAGCAGGGCGCGCATCTCTCCGTGCGATTGCAGCAGATGAGCGCGAGCCACCCGCACCGGGGCGGCCTGCACTCGATTCTGCGTGAACACGGCGGCCACCGCGGCGGTTGCGCCGGAGACAATGAGCGCCAGGTCGTCGCGCGGGTCCTTGCGAATGCCCGCGTAAGTGGCGGAATAGCGGTAACCGGCCGGCAGATTCAAGATGCTCTGACTCCCAGGATGTCATTGTCGCCCGTTTGCAGTCCGTTCAGAAAGGCCTCGGCGTTCATCCGCTTGCGGCCCTCCTGCTGCACCTCGAGCAGTTCCAGACGGGTGCCCTCGCCGCATTGCACAAGCAGACGTTTGCGCTCCACCGTGAGCGCGCCGCACGTACCCGCGCCGCTGCCGGCGGGCCGCGCTCGCCAGATGTGAAACATCTGGCCGCGGAACCAGGTCCATGCACCCGGCCACGGCAGAAACCCGCGGGCGCGCCTGGCGATGGCCTCTGCCGGCGCGCTCCAATCCACCAGCCCGTCCTCTTTTTTCAGGATGGGCGCGAGCGTGGCCTCGGCGTCGTTCTGTGGAATGGGCTGCAAAGTGCCGGCTTCGAGCGCGGCCAGCGTTTCCACCAGCAGTTCGGCGCCCGCGACGGAGAGCCGCGCACCCAGCTCGAGTGCGTTTTCTTCCGCGCCGATGGCGGTCTCGTACTTCAACAGCATGTCACCGGTATCGAGGCCCGCGTTGATGCGCATGGTGGTCACGCCGGTCACCGTGTCGCCGTTGGCAACAGCCCACTGCACCGGCGCGGCGCCGCGATATCTGGGCAGAAGCGAGGCGTGAACATTAATGATGCCGTGGCGGGGGAGATCGATGATCGATTGCGGAATGATCTGCCCGTAGCCGACCACGACCATGGCGTCGGTTGCGAGCGCTCGCAACAACTCCACCACTTCGGGACGGCGCACCCGCTCGGGCTGCAGCACGGCCAGCCCCAGGCGCAACGCCGCTTCCTTCACCGGGGGCGGGGCCAGCTTCCCTCCGCGGCCTTTGGGACGATCGGGCT
>CAYVPZ010000625.1:0-3368 GCA_964453955.1 uncultured Solibacteraceae bacterium
TCGGGGCGTGGCCGCTCAAGAAGATGAAAGTGGGCCCAGTCTCGCATCCAGTACCACCTCAACAGTCTTCGCGCCTCGGGAGCGCTTCCCCGCGGCCGGCCGCATAGCTTGCGGATTCTATTCCGAGAATTCTGAGACAAGGGCATGTCCTGCCGGTAATACGTTTTTCAGGCCTTCATATCTAAAGTTGCCTCCGATACGCACCTCCTGTTATCCTTTGAATTAACCGGCTTCCCAGCACTTCATTTGTTACAGGAGAAAATCATGGCAGTCAAAGTAGGTATTAACGGCTTCGGCCGCATCGGCCGGAATGTTGTCCGTGCAGGCTTGCACAGAAGCGATGTGGAATTCGTTGCGGTGAATGACATTACCGATACGAAAACTCTGGCGCATCTCTTGAAATACGATTCCGTGCTCGGACCGCTCTCCGAAACGGTCACCGCGGATGCCGATTCGGTCACTATCGGCGGCAAGAAAATCAAAGTTTTCGCCACCAAAGACCCGGCGCAGATCGACTGGAGTTCACTCGGCGCGGAAGTGGTGGTAGAGTCCACCGGGTTTTTCACGGATGCGAAAGATGCCGTGAAGCACCTGCATGGCTCGGTGAAGAAGGTAATCATTTCGGCTCCCGCGAAGAATGAAGACGTCACCATCGTACTGGGTGTGAACGAAGGCTCGTACGATCCCGCCAGGCACAACATCATTTCCAACGCCTCCTGCACCACCAACTGCCTGGCCCCGGTAGTGAAGGTTTTGCACGACACCTTCGGCATCCTCAAAGGATCGATGACCACGATCCACAGCTATACCAACGATCAGAAAGTGCTGGACTATCCCCACAAGGACCTGCGCCGCGCCCGCGCCGCGGCTCTCAATATGATTCCCACCACCACCGGCGCCGCCAAGGCGATCGGCCTGGTGATGCCGGCGCTCAAGGGCAAACTCGACGGCTACTCCATGCGCGTTCCCACGCCGGATGTTTCGGTGGTGGATCTGGTAGCGGTATTGGCCAAGCCGACCACCGCGGAAGCCGTGAATGCGGCGTTGAAGGCCGCCGCCGAAGGTCCCATGAAGGGCATTCTCGCTTACACCGAAGATCCCGTGGTTTCGACCGATATGCTTCACAATCCGAATAGCTCGATTGTGGATGCCGGAATGACCAAAGTTCTCGATGGCGATCTGCTGAAAGTGATTTCCTGGTACGACAACGAGTGGGGCTATTCCTGCCGCGTGATCGACCTGATCGCGTTTCTGGCTGCCAAGGGGTTCTAACTAACTTCGGGGCGGGTTCCCTCGAGCCCGCCCCCGTTACCGGTCGGGCGCGTTATAGCCCACGCGCCAATGAGCTTGCAGGCGCGGCAACCCGCGAGGCGGCACCACTTTAACCTCCACGTGGTGATATTTCCCATCGTGCTGCTGATTCTCGGGCGAAAAGCCCAGAATATAGCGGTTGCGGAGTTCGATTCCGATTTTCTTGGCGACATCCGGCAAATCCGCGGGGTTGGCGAAGAACATTCTTCCGCCGGTCTGCTCGGCGATGTGCGATAAGAGTTCCGGCCCTCCCGCTTCCTCCGGAGTGTTGCCGCCCCCGAAGACTCCGATGGCGTAAATCAGGACGTCGCTTTCCAGAATCAGGTCTTTGACTTCTTTCACGGTGTAACGGCTGTTGTTGTCGCCGCCGTCGGAGATGATGAGCAGCGTTCGCTTGTTCTTTTTGGATTTGTGCATCTCCTGGATCGCCATGTAGATCGCATCCAGGAGCGCGGTCGACCCCTTGGATTTCGAAAAGGTAAGCTGTTCCTCGATGGTGCCGTAGTCTTTGGTCAGCGGCACAACCAGCCTGGGCTTACTGTCGAACTCCACCAGGAAGAACTCGTCATCCGGGTCGGAGATTTTGAAAAACTCGCTGGCCGCCATGCGCGAGCGCTTGAGTTTGTCGCCCATGCTGCCGCTGGTATCGAAAACCAAGCCCGCGCCGATGGGCTCATCGTCCATGGCGAACGTGGTGATGGTCTGTAACACCTTATCGTCGTAGACCCTGAAATTCTCTTTTTCGAGTCCCGAAACCGGCCGGTTGAGCTGGTCGTTCACGGATACGGGAATGAGGACGAGGTTGCTGTTGACGCGGATATTCGCGGGGCGCTGCTCGGTTTCCTTGGGCGCGGGTTTCGGCCGCGGTGTGATATTCACATCCTGCCCGTGTAAGAGCAGCAGGGGCGCGAGCACCATCAATCCCCCGGTCAGAAGGGCGACGCCACGCGCCTTCATACGCCTGCCGCAATGGCTTCGATCTGCCCGAGATGGTTCAAGTCGTGACCGGCCATGGTCTCAACCACCACCTGCACGTTCATCTCTCCGCGCTCCGGATGGTTCAGCTTCTTCTCCAGATCTGCGCGCGACATGCCGGTGATCAGGCGAACATTCCAATTTCGCACGGCGGTAAACACGGACAGCGCCGTGGGAGCGTCACAGGCATCGTAAAGGGTGGCCCACTGGTCCTGGTCGAATGGCTGGATGACGTGATATTCCTGGGTCAGCGCCTGTCGCAGGCGGTAAGCGAAGACAATCTCGCAATCCGCGAGGTGGCAGACAATCTGCCTCGCGCTCCACTTTCCGGGCGCAGGCGACTCTCCGGCACGAGTGGGGCCGAGGCGCTCCAGCAGGAATTTCAAATGCCCCGCAGTTTCGTCAATCACTTCCCTGGGCGGGCGGCCGCCCAAAAACCGCGCATATGGATTGGTGGCCATCTATGTCACTCCTTCCTGACATTCAATCTTACTCCGCGGGCTGTCCCGCGATGGGTAACGGCAGCACCTCGGGGTTCAAAACGCGCGCATCCATCCATCCTGCCTCGGCAAATTGCCGCGGGGACGGCGTGAACACAATTTTGTAACTGGTGTCGCCGAGCGGCGCTTCCGCTCCGCTGGACTTCAGCGGATAGACCAGCGCCAGAAACTTGAGGATGGTATAGATATCGCCTTCTTCGGGCTGGCGCAACTCGTAGCCGTTGGAGCGGAAATGAATGGACGCGCCCTGGCTGGAGAGGCTCCAGGCCAGGAAGGCGCAGCAATCCACGGCGTGTTCGAACCAGGCATCGAGCTGCGGAGGGATGTCGCGATCCAGAAACATTTCGACGGTGCGCTCCTGTTCGCGGGCAAATTCGCGGACCTGGAGCGCGCCGGTGTGGGCCGATGCTTTCCAATCGAGGTGCCGCGCGCTCTCCAGGACTTCGTAGGGACGGATGCGGTAGAAATCCCGGCCCAATCCGCGATAGTGAGTTTCAATTTCACCGGCGATGCCGGCCAGCAGGTCTTCGAAGCCCGGCCAGGGATCGATGGAGGGATAGACGATCATTTCACGTCCCAGGG
>CAYVPZ010000626.1:0-3364 GCA_964453955.1 uncultured Solibacteraceae bacterium
ACCGTATCGACCTGGTCCGGCGAAACCGCCAGAACCAGAATGTTCCCGCCGATTCCCTGCCCCTCCACTGGCCGCCAGGCGAGCCCCGGACCGTCGCTGCGCCATAACCCGCCGGTGCCCGGCTCGTAAACGCTGGCGGCGTAGAGAACTCCGCCCGCGCCGGCCAGGGTGGTAAAGCTGCGGTTGCTGAATCCCAGGTCCGATCGCTCAACCGTGTGGCCCCCGTTCGTGCTCGCCAGCACGCCGCTGGTGGAGGCGAACAGGACGCGTCCGTCGCGATACGGATCGAAGGCAATGGACTTCACCGCGGCTGGCGAGACTCGCTCCCATGTGGCCCCGTCGTTGACCGAGCGCACGAGGCCCGCGCTGGTCCCGGCGAACAGGATGCGCGCATTGTGGGGATCGAGCGATACCAGATAGGTTCGGAACGCCCCCTCCGGCGTGGGCAGCCGCGTCCACGACACGCCGCCGTTGGTGCTCTTATAGACGCCGCTGCAGGCGCTGGCAAATACCCGCTCGGGGTTGCGCGGGTCCACGCGGATGCTGAAGACGTCGGAATCGTCGTGCATGCCGTCGTGGATGGACTCCCAGGTGGTCCCGCCATTGATGGTGCGCCACGGCAGATGCGTGGTGCCCGCGTACAGCACTTTGCTGTTGCCTGGATGAAACGCCAGCGAAACCACCGGCCGCAGCTCGCGATTGCTTTGCGGCGAGATGCGCGACCACGATTCTCCGGCGTCCCGGCTCAGGTACACGCCGTCGGCGGCGCCCGCAGCAATCACGTCGGGGTTCGCGGGCCAGATGGCCAGCGACCAGATAGCCTTCCCTTTCAGGCCCGGCAGCAGCGTCCAGGAACGCCCGGCGTTGGTGGACTTGTAGAGCCCGGAGCTCCACTCATTCTCGCCTTCCATGCCGGCGTACCACGCTCCCCGCGTGTCCGCTTCGAGGGCGTGCAGGGTGCCCGTCAACTCGCCCGGAAATGGCAGAGGCTTCCATGACGCGCCGCTATTGTCGGAGAGATACAGCAGACCGTTTCTGGTGGCCGCGATGGCCAGGCCGGGAATCTGCGGAGAGACACGAATCGCCTCCGCGGCGCCGCCCCATGGACCGGTGTCGTGCCACTCAGCGTGAACGCTTAGTACGAAACAACCTGCCGCCAGAAGTATCCGAAGCAACATCGAGACTTCTTAATAGTTTGACACAGTAAAACCTCAGGTGAAAGCCCGACCTGTCGCCGGAATCGCACGCACAAGCTGAACCCCCCACCACGAGGTGCTGACAACATAGACTCGGCCCGATGGGATTTGCTACAACTGACGAGATTTGCTACGTCTGGGCCACGCCGCTGAATCTACTGGGTTTACCACCGGCCCCACTCCGGCCTGCGGGATTCCGCAACATAGGCGATAATCGTATCCGATTGAAACGAGAAGACTTCACCGTGGCCTGGTGCGTGCCCTTACGGGAAGCGAGGATAAAACGATGACTGTCATACTGGTTCTGCTCACCTTCCTGGCCTTCGCCATCATTGATTACGCGCTCAACAGGGGCAAATTCCCTCGCCGGGTGGTTGAAAAACCCCACACCCCGGCTCGTGACGCCGCCTTCGAGCCCGCTCGCGCTGCCATCATGGAGCCCCACGTCACCTGGGTGGATGGTTTCGCGGTCCCCGATCGGATGCGCTATCACCCCGGACACGCCTGGTGCCTGACCGAAAGAAAAGGCGTGGAACGCGTCGGCGTGGACGACTTTGCCGCCCGCCTGGCCGGCCGCATCGATTCCATCGAACTGCCCCGCCCGGGCCAGTGGCTGCGTCAGGGACAGAAGGCGTGGTCGTTTACGCGCAACGGCGAGAAGACCGAAATGGCCGCGCCGGTTGAGGGCGAAGTGCTGCAAATAAACGAGGAAATCCTTCACGATCCGTCGCTGCTCCGCCACGACCCCTACGGCGCGGGGTGGCTGATGACCATGGAAGTGCCCGACCCGGAGAACACCGCCCGCAACCTGATCCCTAAAGGCATGGTCTCGCTGTGGATGCGCCAGGCGGCGGAAGCCTTCTATGCACACCAGCCGCAACTCGCCGGGGCCACGGCGGCCGATGGCGGCCAGCCGCTGGACGATCTGTGCGCAGGGCTCCCCGAGGAATCCTGGACCACGCTGACCCGGGAGTTCTTCCTGACGCGCTGACTGCGGTCGGCGGGTGAATTGCTTGTCAGTAAGGAGACCCCGTGAGCAGAGCGATCCTGTACGACAGTACGATGTGTATCGGTTGCCGGGCGTGCGAGCAATCGTGCGCCCAGCGCTGGAACCTGCCATGGAATGATACAGTTGGCAACGAAGAACGATTGTCCGCCCACAAGCTCACCACCATAACCACGCACGACGGGCGCTATAGCCGCCGCCTGTGCATGCACTGCGCCGAGCCGACCTGCGTTTCCGTTTGTCCGGTGGGCGCGCTGGAGAAAACCGCCCTGGGCCCGGTGGTCTACGACGCTAGCAAGTGCATGGGCTGCCGCTACTGCATGACCGCCTGCCCGTTCCAGGTCCCCGTGTATGAGTGGAGCAACCGCACCCCGCGCGTGCGCAAATGCGACATGTGCCGGGACCGCCAGGCTGCCGGCAAGCCCACCGCCTGCGCGGAAGCTTGTCCCACCGGCGCCACAAGCTGCGGCGAGCGCGACGCGCTGATTGCCGAAGCACGGCGGCGCATTGCCGCCAGCCCCGGCGATTATTATCCGCGCATCTACGGGCTGAAAGAGGTTGGCGGCACCTCCGTGTTGATGATCGGCGCGGTTCCCTTCGAGCAGCTTGGCCTGCGCACGGATCTTCCCAGCCAGCCGCTGCCCGGACTGACCTGGGCCGCGCTTTCCCATGTGCCCGATGTGGTCTCGGTGGGCGGCGTGCTTCTGGGCGGCATCTGGTGGATCACCCACCGGCGCGAGGAAGTGGCGCGCGCCGAAGGCCCTGCCAGAAAACAGGAGCGCTCATGAGCACCCTCGAAGTCGCTCTGCCGCAGCCGCAAACGAAAGTGACGCGCACGGTTGCCTGGTATTTCTGGCGTGTCATCTTCGTGGCGCTCATGCTGGCGGGCGCGTATGCCACATACGTACGCATCACCAGCGGGCTCGGAGGCGTTACCAACCTCAGCGACCGCTTCCCCTGGGGCATCTGGGTCGGCTTCGACGTGCTCTGCGGCGTAGGCCTCGCGGCCGGCGGATTCACCCTGGTGGCCGCGGTGCATATCTTCAACCTCGAGCGCTACAAACCCATCGTGCGGCCGGCGGTGCTGACGGCGTTTCTCGGCTACATCCTGGTGGTGGTGGCGCTGTTGTACGATCTGGGCCGGCCGTGGAACATCTGGCAC